>SMXK01000077.1 GCA_004356265.1 Bacteroidota bacterium | reverse complement strand
TGTGAGGAATGAGCCGAACGCAACACTTAAATTACAGGAAAATGGGACTGGCAGTTCTTCGTTCCAATCTATAGTGAAGTCACGATCGACATATTTTGCCTGCGTTGTAATGTTCGCGACCTACTCGGTCGGGTTCGTGGCCGGATGCGGGGTTGATAAGCCACCAGATCTGGTTGAAGCTGAATCTGACATTCCTGATGAGATTCGATTCAGCCTGCACGTGAGGCCCATTTTGTCGGACCGGTGTTACGCGTGTCACGGCCCTGATATCGAAGGCCGCGTCACCGATCTTCATTTCGACACGGCGGAAGGCCTGCACGCCGATTTGATTGAGAGTTCGCGGAGTCGGGCGGTCCGCGGCGGCGACCTGGGTGGAAGCGAAGTGTTCCACAGGATTACGTCCGTGGATCCGGACTACCGGATGCCCCCTCCAGAGTCTAACCTGTCGCTGAGCGCCCGTGAGAAGGCGATTATAGTGAGGTGGATAGAGCAGGGGGGCGAGTTTGAACCCCATTGGGCATTTACCCCGCCCACCGAGCCCCCTGTTCCGGACGTTGAAAACACCGGATGGGTTCGTGACCCGATCGACACTTTTATTCTCGCGCAAATTGAGCGACTCGGTCTGAGTCCTGCTGAGGAGTCCAGCGCCAGTTCCTGGCTACGGCGGGTTTCATTTGATCTGACCGGACTTCCTCCGTCAATCGATGATCTCGACGATTTCCTTGGGCAAATTGAAGCGAGCTCCCCCGAGAGCGCCTATGAAAGCGAGGTCGATCGCCTGCTGGCGTCGGATTCGTACGGGGAGCGCATGGCGGTCGCCTGGCTCGATATTGCACGATATGCCGACAGTCACGGGTATCAGGATGATGGCTGGCGAAATATGTGGCCCTGGCGGGACTGGGTCATTCGCTCGTACAACAGTAATCAACCGTACGACGAATTTGTTACTGATCAACTCGCGGGTGATCTGTACGACAATCCCACTCGTGACCAAATTCTGGCGACAGGATTCAACCGAAATCACCTGCAGAGCCAGGAAGGCGGGATTGTTCTGGAAGAATATCGGAATGATTATGTGGCTAATCGAACCGATACATTCGGGAAAGCATTTTTGGCTCTGACCGTTGAGTGCGCCCGGTGCCATGATCACCGGTATGATCCGGTATCTCAGGAAGAATATTACGAGTTGTATTCATTCTTCAACGACGTAAATGAAATAGGTAATATTCCGTACGCCGGCGAAGCCAGCCCGACCGTGATTCTCACGACAGAGATAGAAGACCTTCGATTGGCTGAACTGACGGCTATGATTTCTTCGCTGGAAAGGGAGGTGGATTCGGAGAATGAGATCTATGACGGTGAATTCGACCAATGGCGCATGTCCCACGATGGCACTATCGATCCGGTTGGTCTCGTTGCCCACTATCCTCTTGACGAGTTTGTAGAAAAAGAAGATCTACTTACGCTCGAAGACCTTATACAACCCGATAGTGCGGGATATTTCTGGGGAGATAAAGACAATCTTCCACCGATCGTTGAAGGCATTCATGGCAATGCGATGACGCTGGTCGGGGACGGGTTTTTAGATATGGGCGGGAAACGACACCATTTTGATCGGACCGATGCCTTTTCGCTGAGCTTGTGGTTCAGGATTGACGAATTGGATGCCACCGGGCCGCTTTTGTCAAAAACAAGTGGCCTGTTTGACGGGAATAGAGGATATCATCTATTTCTGAACGAAGATCACACGTTAACCGCAAGTCTGGTTCACGTTGGTCCCGATAATCAGATCTCGACCCGTTCTGTGGAATCTGTTTCAGAGATGCAATGGCATCATATCGCCATGTCGTACGACGGATCGAGCCGTGTTTCGGGAATCACACTCTCGCTGGACGGCGTGGTTATCGATACAAAAACGGAAGTTGACAATCTGAAGCAGAGTATAACTGTTACGATCGATCCGTTCACCGGAGACTCTACCAACTGGGCTGGAGACGGAGATCTTCGAATTGGTTTCTCTGATAACAACCAGCGGACGCTTGAGGGCGTAACGGTAGATGAACTAAAGGTCTTCAACCGCGCCGTCTCACCTCCGGAAATTCGGGATCTGGCCGGCTTGAGTTCGACTGGGGATGGAATGAGGATGTATTACGTAACGACCCAATCCACGTACTACGGGGAACGTTTTGCGGAGCTCACAGCTCTTCGAGTAGAAGAAAATTTCATCCTGACGCACGCCCCGGAAGTGATGGTAATGCGGGATTTACCTGAGCCCCGCGAGACCTTTCTTTTGTATCGAGGTCAATATGATCAGGCCAGGCAAAAGGTCGGGTACGGCGCACCGAAAGCGGTTTTGAATTACTCAGACGAAGCGCCGCGGAACAGGCTCGGCCTCGCGGAATGGTTATTCGATGATAAAAACCCGTTAACCGCTCGCGTCGTGGTGAACCGTTTATGGATGCAGATCTTCGGGCGGGGAATTGTTGAGTCCGCCGATAATTTCGGATCGCAGGGCGCCGTCCCTTCACATCCGGAATTACTTGATTACCTGGCGATTGAGTTCAGAAACTCCGGTTGGGACACCAAGGCCATGCTAAAACGATTGGTTTTGAGCGCTACATACCGGCAGACGTCGATCGTACCACTCGAGAAGAAACAACTTGACGTGGATAATCTGTTTCTGGCCCGGGGCCCGGACAAACGCCTCACCGCCGAGATGATGCGCGACAACGCCTTGTCGGTAAGTAATTTGCTCGTTAATGAGATTGGAGGTCCTCCCGTGAGGCCCTACCAACCGGACGGATTATGGAAAGAGCAGGCAACCCGGAACGCCGTCAAGTACGTGCAGGACTCCGGCGATAAGTTATATCGGAGGAGTATTTACACCATCTGGAAACGCACAACACCGCCTCCGGCCATGATGAGTTTCGATACGTCAGAACGCAATTTGTGCATAGTGAAACGTCAGAGCACGTCAACGCCGTTGCAGGCGCTCATTCTGATGAATGACCCGCAGTTTGTCGAATCGGCGCGTATTCTTGCCGAACGAATGGTGTCTGAGGGGGGCTCGTCTGATGATGACAAAATCACATTCGGATTTAGAATGCTGACCAGCAGACAACCTACTCCAAACGAAAAGGCATTGCTGTGGTCACTGTTGGAAGGGGAACGACTCACTTACGAGCGGGATATTTCCGCTGCGTACGCGGTACTCTCCACGGGAGAATTTCCAAGAGATGAAAGCCTCAGCGCCGCCGAGGTTGCTGCCTTCACTACAGTTGCGTCAACCATCATGAATTTCGATGCGACCATTATCCTGAGATGACTCAGCTTGATCATGTGCGAATTTGAAGACATAAAATATCTTTCCACCAGGCGCCACTTTCTTTCGCGGGCAAGCCTTGGCATTGGTTCTGCTGCTCTGGCTTCCGTCCTGAACCCGATCGGAATTCTGGACGCCGTTGCCTCGCCGCCGGGCGCCGCGATGGATCGCGCGATGGACCCAGCTGGACCGCACTTTCTTCCCAAGGTCAAACGCGTCATCTATTTATTTCAGAGCGGTGGACCCTCTCATCTTGAATTGCTGGATTACAAACCGACCCTTCAGGAATTAAACGGACAGGAGCTGCCAGATTCCGTGCGAGGCGGTCAGCGGCTCACCGGCATGTCAGCCCATCAGAAGTCTCTGCCCATGGCGGGCTCCCAGTTTTCATTCAGTCAGCATGGCAAGGGGCGGGGATGGTTCTCAGATTTGATTCCACACACAGCCAGCATCGCCGACGAGATCTGTGTAATTCGGACGATGCACACGGAAGCCATCAACCATGACCCTGCTATCACATTTTTTCAAACGGGCTCCCAACAGACGGGAAGGCCATCGTTCGGATCCTGGATGAGTTATGGGCTTGGTTCGCTCAATGATAATCTGCCGACTTTTACTGTTTTGCTGTCAAGAACCCGAGAGGGTGATCAGCCCTTGTATTCAAGGTTGTGGGGAAACGGATTTCTGGAGTCTCTGCATCAGGGCGTACAGTTCCGGCGCGGTGCCGATCCGGTGCTTTATTTAAATGATCCTGATGGAATGTCCCGGACCAGTCGGCGGCATATGCTTGATGTTCTGCGTCAGATGCACGTTGCGGAACACGACCGCGTCATGGACCCGGAAATAAACTCTCGAATCGCCCAGTACGAGATGGCATACCGGATGCAGACATCCGTCCCCGAGGCGATGGATCTGTCTGACGAGCCGGACGAAATTTTCGAACTGTACGGAGAAAACGCCCGCATTCCGGGAACGTATGCCGCGAACTGCCTGCTCGCAAGGCGCCTCGCGGAAAGGGATGTGCGATTCATCCAGCTCTATAATCAGGGTTGGGATCAGCACGGTAATCTGCCGAAAGACATCGCGATCATGGCGAAGGACACGGATCAGCCCTCTGCTGCATTGATAAAGGATTTAAAGCGCCGCGGACTCCTGGACGACACGCTCGTCATATGGGGTGGAGAATTTGGCAGAACCAGTTATTCCCAGGGTAAATTGACAGCGGACAACTATGGTCGCGACCATCATCCGAGGTGTTTCTCGATATGGATCGCCGGCGGGGGCGTTAAGTCCGGAAGTGTGTACGGAGAAACGGACGATTTCGGGTACAATATTGTCCGGGACCCGGTTCATGTTCATGACCTGCAGGCCACGCTGCTGCACCTGATGGGGCTGGATCACGAAAGGCTGATATTTCTACATCAGGGCCGACGATACCGATTGACCGATGTGAAAGGAGACGTGATAAAAGGATTACTGGCGTAATCGCGGAAAACTATTCAGTTTCCAAAGTCCCAGAATTCTCAGATGTCTCGGAAGTCCCAGAATTATCGGAAGTCCCGGAATATTTCTTCTTAAACGACCTCAGGAAATCGGGATCACCGAGTACGGTCAGGTGGTCACCTTCCTCAAGAATTGTCTCCCCGGTTGGAATGATATTTTCTCCACTCCGGTGAATGATCGGAATCAAATTACCGGGGGGAAGATGTACTTCGCGGAGCGATTTTCCGAGCAAACTGCTCGTGCCGGATTCTGACGACACGGTCATGTACAAAAAGTGATCGTCTTTGAGCAGGACCTCTTTCAGATCTTGATCTGATTCCGCATTTTTCCAGTCTTCATCAAACGATTCACCGTCCACACGTCTCGCGATCTGCGCCAGAATCCGAAGATGTTGACCTGGATCACTTTTCGGGCTGACCAGGAAAAAGATTGCGGTAACTGTCGATTCATCTTTTTCGGGACTCAGCTCCAGGTCTGGTGCCTGGATGGTCACACCCTGGCTTACTCGAACGATCACCATCTCTGGATGATTTACGCCCTCGATACTGAGATGAGGTAACGCCACTCCGTGTGTGACAGGAGTAGCACCCATCCGAGTCCCCTCGAGAAATTTCAGCGAGATATTTTCGGCATCCATCGGGATTCTATCGGACAGCCATCCTGAGGCCCGGTGGACAATCGCATCAAACGAAGTACTTCCGGTCACGTCAAAAACGAAGCTCCGGGCTATGATTTCGTCGAAAGGATCTTGCGCTCGGAGGCCTTTCTCTTTTAGAATTCCACGTAACTCCCGGTCCAACTCGCCACTGCTGCTCCTCCCGAGCCTTTCAAAAATATGGAAGATCGCCCCGCTTCGCTGCACCCGGGAGGACGCGTAATACCGATACCAGAGCGCTCCGAAGAGTAACAAACCGCACGTGAACAATATAGAATCCAACCCCATCTGAAAGATCAGCCAGATCGGGGCAATAACGCCCACGATGTGTAGCCACGGATACAAGGGACTCTTAAATCTCGGGTCATACGAGTCGAGTCGTGCTTCACGCATGACAATTACAGCCGTCGCGCTCATGGCAAACATTAACAGCTGGAATGACGATGCCAG
>SMXK01000076.1 GCA_004356265.1 Bacteroidota bacterium | reverse complement strand
GGCCACATCGAGACGAATTATTTAGCAGCCTGTTGATGCACAGCTGGTTTACCCCCTTGCGGAGACTCCTTATCCACAATCCCATTGCCAAGTTCTTTTGCTCGGTTTTTATCCAACTGGCCCATTTCGCATTTTCCTTCGACAATGGCGCCTTCTTCCACAATCAGCCTCGTCGTCCGAATGGTTCCTTCAACACGGGCCGTTGACTTGAGCAGCAAACGACCTTTTACTGAAATCTCGCCTTTGATCCGACCTGCCACATCGGCGTCTCCGGCGTTTACATCTCCTTCCACTTCTCCACCGGCGGCAATAATTGCTTTACCTTCCACAACCAGAGAGCCGATGATACGACCACTGATTCTGATATCGTCCTTTGCGCGTAGCGTGCCTTCGACAGTCGTGCCCTCTCCGATCATGTTAATCTGCACGGGTCCCGGGGTATCAATCTGCTTTGACATCAATCTGTCTTTCATACTGGTTGAGGATTTAGAACGTTAGAGTCCTGTAATATAATAACTCGGATCTTGTGCGAGTCCATTATGCCACAATTCAAAATGTACGTGCGGACCGGATGTGATTTCGCCCGAATTTCCACTGCTTGCGACAGCTTCCCTTGCGCGAACTCTTTCACCGGTCCTCTTAAGTAATCGGCTGTTATGCTTGTAAACCGAAACGTAGCCGTCAACGTGCTGGATGGCAATGATCTGACCACCATCATGCATCCAATCTGCGAGGATCACATATCCATCCCCTATTGAACGCACCAGAGATCCTTCGTTCACTGCGATGTCAATTGCAAAGTGGCCGGTACGAGCATCGTATTTCCGAGTTGTGAGCCCGGTAACGGGCGGCAGGACTGGAAAACGTATTGTAGACAAATATAATCCCGCTCCGCGACTTGATACACTAACTGCTGACCCGGGCACATTCAGGCGTTCGAAAGGAAACGCGGGCTGCAGATGGGCATCAAACACCGTGGACTCGGTTTCAGAAGGTTGTCCAAAAACCGCGGATGCTCTGCTTGACAGCTGCTGATTCGATCTGGTCAATAAAGTAACAGTCGTATCCACAGTACCCATTAATAAATTGCGTAGCTGATTCACGTACGCATTTTGAAGCCGAAGGGTATCAGCCATGGCATCCACCCTTATCTGATTCAGACGGGCATCCTGCCTCATGTCACTGGACGCCTGCCCCGGTAACACCGACCGTAAGGGCGTAAGAAGTATGATTGTTACTATAACGATTGACAACCCGAATACGGCCGCAACTCCGATCGCCACAATTCGCGCCGGTTGAACCAAATATCTCCTGGGTTGCTCAAGTTCGCTTGCGTCCATCACGATAATGGTCACAACTTCTCGCATCTTCCGTGTGAATTCAGATAGAAGAGAGAACATTAAATCGGTGTTTAGATTCTTGTGCGTTGGTTTCGACTACGATATCTGTCAACTGGCGGTTCCGTACAGTGCCGTGCGATTGACAGATAGCAACGCAGATTGGTATATTTGCAGGCTTGAGTCCCGTTGGACCCGCGCTCACTGTCAGGATGGCGACGTTACATATGCCCCGCCACGACCGTAGTGCCCCGAATTGAATTAACGTATTACAGAAAACATAAAATGCCGCAGCATAAATCGGCCGCAAAACGTGTTCGCCAGGACGAAGTAAAGCGAAGCCGAAATCGAGTACAGCGCAGCAAATTGCGTACGATGGTCAAAAACCTGAAGCAGACTACAGATAAATCTGAAGCGACTGTGGAGCTGAGTGAGGTTAAATCTCTTCTCGATCGCCTCGTCGGAAAGAATATTCTGAAGAAAAATCAGGCAGCCAATTACAAGAGCTCACTTGAAAAATCTGTTAATGCTCTGTAGCTGAAACTGATATGCCCGACTGTTAGGCCCTATTCATATGAATTGGAAGGGCTTTTTTTCTTGTAGAGGTCGTTTCACAGCTGTGTAAATGCCCACTATTAAAGATTTGCCACTATATTGCGTGGACCCACGCTGGACATCGGCGAATCACTTAAACAACGACATGTAATCTCATGGCCAGAAATATACTAACAAGACTAGCTGTACTTGTTTTTGTCATCGGTGGAATGGCTATCTCCGGATGCAAAACCGTTCCTGTCGATATCCTGTCTGCAAATGCACCGGATGCGCTGCTTCCTAATGAAACGGGAACGTTCTCGATCACGACCAATGCGGACGCGAAACAGCCCGTTGAAGTCACTTGGACATTTGGCGACAATGAATCGTCAGCCGGTGCTGCAACGACTCATTCGTTTGCTTCATCGGGTACATATACTGTAACCGCGCTTGCAACAAACAACAAAGGCAAATTTTCAGATTCACGTTCATTCACCGTTGTAGTTGCTCCTCCTCCGGTTCCTGCGTCTATCGTGAGCCTGAGCGCAAACAATATGAGCCCTGATACCCGGACACAGGTTCGATTCAGCGCTTCGACAAACGGCGATGCACCTCTGACTTACAGCTGGGATCTTGGCGACGGTGCATCAAGCACAATGTCGAATCCGACTCACACCTATGAGCGACCCGGCACGTATACGGTTTCTTTGACCCTTGCTAACCCGCAGGGATCAGATTCGCGTACTATGAGCCTGACGGTTGCCTGGTACGAAGCAGCCATCTGCCGCGAAATTGCTGAATTGGATGCTGTCATGTTTGATCGTAACAGCAGCGTTCTTTCGGACGACGGACGTGGTACGTTGGACAATAACCTGCAGATCCTGACCGAATGCCCGAACATGAACGTCCGCCTCGAAGGTGTTTCTGCACCTGGCGAACGACGCGCTCAGGAATTATCTGACGATCGTGCCCGTGCGGTTGAGACGTACTACGAAAGCAACGGTGTTTCTGCGAGTCGCATGGTTACCAACGGCCTCGGAAGAGCTCAGGGCCTGACCAGCAAAAAAGAAGGTCTCGCTCAGTATCGCCGTGTTGACACGGTAATTATTCGATGACCAAGCTGTTTTAACAGTGGCTTTATCGAAGGGCCGTCGGTGCAACCGACGGCCCTTTTTTTGTTACTATGCCTGTCAGTAATCAAATCCCTTGAATAAAGAGGTTGATCGTGCCCGACCGCATATCAGAACTGTCGCAGCGTTTAAAGCAAGAGGCGATTCGAATCGGGTTCTCAGGCTGCGGAATATCTGCAGCAGATCGGCTTGATGAAGAAGAACGGAGGCTCACAGACTGGTTGTCTAAAGGCTACCATGGTACTATGGGCTGGATGTCGAACCATTTCGAAAAGCGCGTCGATCCACGCGAACTCGTTCCGGGCGCGCGTTCGGTGATTTCAGTTCTCCAAAATTATTATCACCCATACGAATTGTCAGAGAACCCGGCCGTAGGGAGGATCAGTCGTTACGCACTGGGAGACGACTACCACAAAGTTATGAAGGGTCGGCTGCACAAACTTTATGACTGGTTAAAAAATGAATATCCTGACCTGGATGGCCGGGTCTTCGTTGACTCCGCTCCCGTGATGGACAAGGCCTGGGCGGCGAAGGCCGGTCTCGGATGGATCGGCAAACACTCGAACCTGATCAACACCGAAATTGGGTCATGGTTTTTTATTGGTGAGATGATCGTCAACGTAGACCTGAATCCCGATTCTCCGGTCCCTGACATGTGTGGTTCCTGTACAAAGTGCCTGGACGCCTGCCCGACGGGAGCTATCGTTGAGTCATACGTAGTAGACGCGAACCGATGTATTTCCTACCTGACTATTGAAAATCGAACGGACCATATGCCTTCCGACGTGGCAGGTCAAATGGGCAACTGGATCTTTGGATGTGACATATGCCAGGATGTATGCCCTTGGAATAAATTTAGGACTGATTCTAAGGAAGACGCTTATGCGCCACGGCATGAAAACCTTGATAGGCCGCTTCGAGCCTGGGAAGAAATCAACCAGGAAACGTTCTCTCGGGCATTCAGGAACAGTCCTGTAAAACGAACCAAGGTATCAGGCTTCGCCCGAAACGTCAGGAATGCATTGGAGAATATGAATTCAGGTTCTCGTCCATTATCGAAAACGGATTCTGATCAGAAATGACTGGTAGTCTGATCCGAAATACAGAACCTGAGTTCTTTTCACTTCGTGCTTCAATTGTGCCACCGAGGCGCTCAAGAAGACGCCGCGACAATGCAAGGCCCATTCCGACCCCTTCAAACTCCCGGGCACGACGCGAATCTTCCTGAGAGAATGCGTCAAAAATCTGAGAGATAAACTCATGGGAGATACCTACTCCAGAATCTTTGATTTCGATTACGACATGCTCAGCTTCAGGAATCGTCCGAATTTCAATTTCCCCGGAGTCGGTAAATTTCACAGCATTTGAGAGCACATTGTCAAAAATCTGGCCTAACCGAGCGGCGTTACTTTCGACAAAAATTCTGGCATCCCAGAATCTCACGTTCAGATCTACTTTAGACCGATCCAGTGCCATCGTCGATCGCCCAATCGAAGCATTCAGAACTATATGTAAATCGACGGGGTCATTGTCGACTCCGAAATCCGAATTGTACAGCTCGGATAACTCAAATAAATTGGTTACCACTTTCTGAAGCGCCCTCGAGCGCTCACCTATCGCACGCACAAATTCCATCACCAACGGAGACAAAGGCATATCCGGACTAGTAAAAAAGTCCTTGAGTTCCCGTTCCACCAATTCGGAGTATCCGGTGATAGCTCCGATCGGCGACCGTATCTCGTGACTCAGCGTAGATACAAACGCCAGTTTTGCAGCGTCTAATTGGGCTGAATCGTAAACGTGTTGAGAATCTCGCTTTATTGATTCACCTTCTTCAGGTACGTCGGCGATTATCGCGTCCCGAACGCCTTTTTCTTTAAGCGAGTAACCGATTAACATCCAGCCTCCCTCTGCACTATCTGGTATTACGCCGATGAGCAAGCCACCCAGCTGAAAAGGCAACTCTGAGGGACGAGCGGTGGAAGCACCTTCCAGGGCCATATCGACAATTCGCGGAATTTCGGATCCTTCGGACCAACCCCACGCCATAGTGCCGAGCGCGTTTATCCGTCGCACATTCCTACTCGAATCGATTTCAGCAAACGGGAGCTTCAATTCCAGTACTCCCGGCGACGAATGGTCGGCCGGCGAAAGAGCTAATTTTAATAATGATGTCAGGTTCATGTAAGAGGGGAAACAGCGATGTAATGATTCGCCACTCACCATCGCAATTTCCAGACCAATTATGGCGTTCGCTTCGAATTATTCTCCGATTGCGTTGCGCGCTCAGCCGGAACGACCGATTTAAGCCAAATCAGGCCTGTTATGACTTGAATAATTCCGAAGACAAGTACTGTGTTCTGAAGATTCATCAGCCCGGATTGTAAAATGAGACTCGCAGCAAGAATTGAGAAACTGTCTGCCACCAATACAAACAACCATTCCGTCGAAAACACTCGCCCTCGGAATTCGTCTTCGGTCCGGTATTGTAACATAACGGTTGAAAATACCCAGTTGAGACCGCCTGCAGCGTGCGCAATCATAACAGGAATCGCTATCAAATAAGTAAGTGGCATACTCCCGACCAGACCATAAAAAATACCGCTGATTATTATGGAGACACCTAACAGCGCTGGCCATTTATTTCTGTTCTTAAAAAATACCCGACCCATCACCGGACCAATGCCCGTCCCGATACCGCGTGCGGCAAATAACAGGCCAATCGCTGCAGCCTGCCGATCGGGTGACAACTGTTCGCCAAGTAATGCCAACATATACACGCTTGCACCGCCACCTAATCCCCATGCGGCCTTGGCGAGAGAGATCCGGCGTATCTGCGGCGCTGCCCGAATGTGTCGCCAACCCTGCATGACGTCCGCATGGGCAATTTTCAACACGTTGCCCTCGGTTTTCTTTGCCGTGGTCTGCGGGATT
>SMXK01000075.1 GCA_004356265.1 Bacteroidota bacterium | reverse complement strand
GCTATCGCAGCCCATTGCAGTAATATGCGTGCCAGGCAAAATCCACTCGCTGCGGATGACTGCGGCCGTTGCGGGCGTCGTGGTAACAATCAGCCTGCTTGATGCGCAGAGGTCTTCCGCGCTGTCCGCCACCTCGACATCAAAACCGTGTTCAGACATATCTTGTTGATAGTCAGGCATTTGCTCCGCGGGCCGCGACCAAACTTTGACCTTCTTGCAGTCAGTTGCATATTGTAAATATTCCAATTGCATTCTTGCCTGAGCGCCAGCACCTATTATGCCGATACAATTGACATTTTCCGGCGCCAGATAACGGGCTGCTATACACCCTGCAATTGCAGTTCTTACGTCAGTAAGGTAGCCCGAATCATGCAATAACAATATCGGTTCACCGGTTTCTGCCGAAAGCACTACGATCAACCCATTGCCGACAGGGAGACCGCGCGACGCGTTATCGTAAAAACCGGTTGCGATCTTAATGACAAAGACTTCATCGCCATGTATATGGCCAAATTTGATATGGCAGTCCGCCGGCTGATCGGCGAACCCGAGGTATCCAACAGGGGGGACGGTTGCCACACCGTTTGACAGCGCAACATATCCTTTTTCAATCAAGTCAATGGCGACAGGGATATCCAGTACGGACTTGATTTTCTCTAGGTTGATGACTTCCACTGTGAAAATTATCCTCCCACCGCATGGGCTTTCGTATTTGATCGCAAATAATCAGAAATACGCGCCAATCCTGGTTCCAAATGCTCTCGAGGTGAGCCAATTCCAATGCGGAAAAAACCGTCGAGTCCATATACATCACCGGGCAATATCAATACACCCTTCTCCTTTCTCAATGCATGTGTTAGTTCGGTCGAGTTGACATCCTGGAAGTAACGAACAAACGCCATACCGCCTGCCTTTGGAGGATTCAGCGATACGTGATCAGAATTAGCGTCTACCCAGTCGGATAATAACGACAGGTTCTCGCGCAATATCTTTTTGCTCCGATCCAGTATTTTCTGCCTGAGTTTCGGCCGTAGCACCCGTTCGGCAACATATTCGCTGACGGCGGACGTTGTAATCGACGTGTAGTCCTTACGTTGCCAGGCTGCGTAAATTGTTTCTGCAGGTCCCGCTAACCAGCCGATGCGCAAGCCGGGCAGTGCCATTGCCTTGGACAGACCATTAGTGACAATCGATTTATCGTACAAATCGAGAAAACTTGCGGTTTCGGGCCCCTCGAGCTCCGAGCCCTTGTAGACCTCATCGGCATGCAGGTAAATATCATTATCGGCTGCGATATCAGATAGTGCTCGCATCTTTTCCAAACTTAGTACTGCCCCGGTCGGATTGTTTGGATGGCAGATCGTGATTAACTTTGTCTTAGGCGTAATCAGGGATTTCAGTTCTTCGAGATCCGGTTCCCATCCGAGTTCTTCTCTCAATGAAACGGCTTTAGCGGATACGCCAATCGCGCGTGCCCAACCCCAGATCTGCAAGTAATTCGGTGTTAAAACGACAATTTCGTCGCCTGGCTCCAACAAGGACATCACCATCAGGAAGTTGGCTTCGGCTGAGCCATTGGTCACTATTACATCGTCCGGCCCACGATCGTCGTACAGGCCGGCGATCGATTCACGCAACGATATTTCGCCGTTTGTCCAGCCGTATCCCAGCTCAAGGTCCAGAAGTTCAGCAATTTCATCCTCGGACAGCAGATCATTGAGTGACATTGGATGTACACCGCTATCAGACAGATTCAGCTCTACCGTATTTTCATAAAGCGACTGAATGCGCTCAAGTGTAAATTCTTCAATTTTCATGATTTGCTCTTTATAAACGTAGTGATCGTCATTTAAAAATCTGTATATCGCCCGCACCGGTCCATCTACTTCCAAATCACGTGGCGATACTATGCCCAAACCTTACTGGGCCAGTATTGCCGTTTATTCGTGCCGTAGTACCTACATTCCCTCTCTTGACTCGATGCTTTGGTGAATCATGGCAATCCAGCCTTCCGCATTCATGTAGCCTTGTCCCCAGTCGGCATACTTTGGTGGCAACCCCTCGGCTTGAATTTGTTCCAGCGATTTTCCCGCCTGCTTCTTGACTTTGACGATTTCGATCGTATCCGTCAGCATGGTATGCAGTCGATAGAGTTCGCTTTTGTCCGTCAATGGTCCGTGCCCCGGAATGATCGTGGCACCATCCGGCACAATCGACAACAGTTCTTCGATATTATCCAGAAAAGTCAGCGCGTTACCGCCGGATGACAAATCAGCGACCGGAAAACTCGATATTCCGGAATTCATGAGATCACCCAGATGCACGACGTTGGACGACTCGAATTGCACTACGACATCGTTGTCGGTGTGCCCACCCGGAATCGAGATCATCCGCACGTGTTCACCACCAAAATGGATACTCATTTTGTCGTCAAACGTGATGTCGGGCCAATTCGCTGGTCCCTTGGACAAAAGGCGGTATCGGGTTTGGTCATGGGCAACGATTGTCGCCTGGCTATCGCTGGCCAGCCGGGAATTGCCGTCGCTGTGATCGGCGTGATGGTGAGTATTGAGGATGTAGCGCAATTTAGTGTCGCTTATTTGCCGCAACGCCGCCTCGATTTGCGGCGATAGTTCGGCAAATTGATCATCGACGATCAACAATCCGTCCCGTCCGACCAGGACACCGATATTGCCAGCCGTATCGCGAGTTGCCTCCAGCATGTATATCCGATCGCTGATCTTGTGAGTAACTATAGTTACGCCGCTGAGATCCGGCAGATCAGGGTCAGCAGGCTTTTCCACCGCCTTTCTTGTCATTTCGATGGCAACGCGAAAACCCATATGATCGTCGCTGGAATTTTGCTCGTCACCGGTACGGGCTGCTGCCAGGAGATTGTGGCCACCCCCCGGACTCACTGTGCCATCCTGCTCCACGCCGGCCCAATCAACCCAGGAGCCACCCCGGTTAACCCTGTCAATATTCTGATCAGGCATGCCCGCCGGTACCGGGGGACCGGTCGGATTCTTCGCCGGCGTATTGCTGTAGTAGTCCGCATCGTAAATATCAAATACCCACTCACCAAGATTGCCGGACATGTCGTATACGCCGTAAGGCGACTGACCTTCCGGAAACGCGTTAACCGGGCTGGTTTCTACAAATCCGTCATCTAATTCCGCGTCCGGGTGTCGCGTGTAAGACCCGTATTTGGCAATGAAACGGTTATCCGCCAGATTGGCGAGGTGTCCGTCCGGGCGAGCATTACCCCATGGAAAAAGTCGCTGATCAGTACCGCGTGCCGCTTTCTCCCACTGCGCTTCGGTCGGCAATACGATACTTACCTGGGTTTTGTCACTTAACCACGCCGCAAACGCATTCGCATCGTTCCAGCTGACGGAACCAACCGGATGATCGCCGCCCTGCTCGAAATATATGTTGTTCCAGCGTCCGTCAGCCATTGGATACCAGACGTCGGATTCATCGCCAGCTGCGCTTTTTTGCCCCGTCCACTGCCACGATCCCCAGCCTCGCTCTGCATCTGTTATATATGCCGTCTCCTCAATAAACTCCGCAAACTGTGCCACTGTGACCGGGTATTTTGCGATCCAATAGCCATCCAGGGAAATCTCATGCGCTGGCATTTGATCAGATAAACCGTCCGCCGATCCCATCACGAATGTGCCGGCCGGAATGTAAACAAATTCCAGGAGATGACCGAAACTTACTTCACGCTGTCCTTTATCGTTGCAGTGAGTCACCGACGCGCGTGTTGTTATCTCGGTAAATATTCCGGTATCGGGTGCTGCACCGGTGCAGTTGGACTCCAGACCCGCATCTTGTTGCGAGCAGGAGGCGATGACCCCGAGCAACAGGGTAATGAACAGAAGCCGGCCAGTCGGCATGGAGGCTGGCACCATAATGGACATTGGCATTAATCGGTTATTTTAGACGTTTTCGAAGCATCGAATGAGACATTACGGGATCAATACTATCTTCCAGCCTCGACGAGTAGAATATATTTCCACGGAACTGAACATACGGCAAGAGCGATCGAAATCTCGACCCCTCTCGCGTATACAAGCATTTATGAGACTCCGACGAAAGGCACCCACAATGGCCGCGCGCAAGCTGCAATGTCTTTTCGTCTGGGGAATGTTCTCAGTTTCGTGTTTCGTAAACGCCTGTACATCAGATTCTCCGGATGATCTTTCGAAAGGCGAAAGTGCCCGGTCGACACAAGCAAACATTGAATCAGGCTCGGCTGTCAACAAGCGGGGCTACGGGGAAATAATTGTCGCAAAACATACCTTTGTAGAAATTCCCGAAGGCACGTTCCAGATGGGATCGAATTACGGTGAATACAAGGAACTCCCGGTCCACGATGTTTACCTGGACGGATATTGGATTGCAAAATTTCCGATTACAGTTACGCAGTTCGAGAGATTTGTCGAATCGACTGGCTACGTTACCGATAATGAAAGAGGCGAAGGATGCTGGATCGAGGCTGACGGAATCATTCGCTACGATCTCGACTGGCGTCGGCCGAATTTTGATCAAGGTAAGGACCATCCGGTCATTTGCGTGAGCTGGAATGATGCCATGGCATATGCCGACTGGTTTTCGCGCAAGAATAATGTCATTGCCTCTCTTCCGACCGAAGCACAATGGGAGAAAGCGGCTCGCGGCACCGACCAGCGCAAATGGCCGTGGGGTGACGAGTTCCCAGATGGCACTCGGGCAAATTTTGCTGACAGCAATTATTTATCATTGTTAGGTAGTGACAGCAGAAACGTGGATTCCGCAATTGACGACGGATATCCACAAACTTCGCCAGTAGATACGTACGACAAGGGACAATCACCCTACGGTGTATTCGACATGGCGGGAAACACCATTGACTGGATTTACGACTGGTATGACGCGTCTTACTATGCTCGCTCGCCGAACGCCAACCCGATTGGCCCCGAGAGAAACCCGGTACGCCGAAAATTCGAAATTCCCGGAGGCTGGGGCGATAACCTTCAACGTTCGATTCGCGGTGGCGCCTGGACGGATGCCTCGGGTGTGCTCAGCGTCGAAGAAGGTGGTCACAGCGTCCGCTCGGACATGCGTGAACGCACGGATCAATACAGTAGCGACGATCACCTCGGTTTCCGATTGGTAATCGATGGTATCGATCGCCATCCCCGATACGTGCCAGCTATCAAACCGGTTACCCTGGACACAACCACCCGAGCAGCCGTCATGGAGTCGATTGGAAGTGCCGATATCAGGATCGAATACGATCGCCTGGCCGTGAACGGCAGAGAAAACAGCATCTTCGGCGCATCAGTTCCTTTTGGACAAATCTGGTCACCGGGCGACAACATAGCGACTCAATTTCGTACGACAGAAAATCTGAAAATCCAGGAACTTGACCTGCCCGCAGGTACGTACATTCTGCATATGATTCCGGAGGACATTTCTTCGGGTAATGGAGAGTGGACAATTATTTTCAGTGATGTCAATAAAGGCAATTCGTCGCAACTCGCAGCAGACGCTAACGCGTTACGCGTGCGGACACGTGCTCAGATTGAGGATAATTCCAAAGAACACATGGAATATTTTTTCGATGTTAGAGATGACGGCACTCGAATCCTCCGGTTTCTCTATGAGTTTGTCGAGGTACACATCCCGATAGAGAGCAGCAGCGAAGTTGCTACCGAAGTTGCCGAAGCTGCCGTGCTCAATGCCATGGGCGGCACAGAAATCAAAGTATCATATTATCGTGATGTGGCGCCTGACGGGCGGACGTTTGGCACAATCGTTCCATTCAACGAAGTTTGGGGCGGAAGCGCGGGCGATGATGCTGCGTTAATTGAATTCTCGGACAATGTGTTAGTCAATGGGCAATTTATTTCGGCTGGCCGATATGAATTGTCCTTTACACCGCGCGACACGCAACCATGGAATGTCAACATGCGTCGTCATGCCACCGATTTTTCCAGCGATCACGGCCAAACAGTGGCACTGCAACAGACGTTGGATGTTGAGTTGACGGAATCAGGCCCGGAACGACTTGAATACTATTTTGACTATGTTGGTGAATACGAACGGCAGCTGGTCATGGCGTGGGGTGGCGCGACCATACCAATCTCGATAGTGGCAATCCAGCCAACAACGTCACAATAATTATCAACTTCAGTTTTTCTCCGGCGGTTGCCAGTCAATGCCATTTACATACTTTTGCATCCAACGTACTTCTTCAACATATCGCGCTCGTTGCGCCCATGGATCCAACTCTTCATGTCCGCGCCCGGGGAAGCTGATAAATCTGACCGGCGCCTTCCCAATATCGCGCAATCCCGTGTAAAAAATCAGGCTCTGATTGTAACTGCTGTACCAATCTTCATCGCCGTGAAAAATCAGTGTTGGAGTAGTGACGTTCTCGACATAGGTAATCGACGATACCTTTCGCCACGCCTCAGGGTCTTTCCAGTGCGAATTTTCCATATACCATTCAGTAAGGTCCCAGTTGAATCCGGGACCCATTTCGGATAGCCAACTCATAACACCCGCGCCTATGGACGCCGCCTTAAAACGGTCAGTCTGAGTAATCACCCAACTTCCGAGTACACCACCCCAACTCCAACCTCTTAACGCAAGTCGATCCGGATCTGCAATACCCATTTCAATGACATGATCGACGCCGGACATAATATCCTCGTACTCGCCGCCACCGACATCGCCAATTAGTGCCTGGATCAAATTATTTCCATAGCCGCTGCTACCCCTGACATTTGCGCCGAGAATCGCGTACCCCAAGCCGGCGTACAGGTGTACCTCGCGATAAAACTCGTTTGCCCACTGTTGTGGCGGACCACCATGGATTAAGACAAGCAGCGGTATTCTTTTCTTGCCGTCGTAACCACCGGGCACGGCAAGCATACCTTCGATCTCGAGTCCGTCTTTGCTCTTCCATCGTATTACTGTGCTTTCGGCGAGTTCAATCTCGGAGTCCATCCACTCATTAGTTCGTGTCAGCCTCACGGGAGACAAACGGCTAACCGGCGACGAGTAAACTTCGACCGGGCTGTTGAAGTTGGAATAGGAGTAGACCATGCGGCTTTGATCCGCAGAAAGCGCCATTAACTTCGTGAATCCATCAGTATTTGTGATCGGATACATCGAATCGCTTTCAATATGCAATCGGAAGATATTGGTGTTCATGTGCTGCTGTTCGCTAAAAAACAGACTTTCGCTGTCGGTGCTCCAGGTCAGCGTGTAAACGTCGCCCATGTTTTGAGATTCCAGCTTTTTGGTGTCTCCCGTATCAATATTCAAAACCCAAAGGTAGCCTTTTGTAAGCTTGTATGTCTGATCGTCAGGCGCGTAGTAAGCGATTTTCATCCCGTCCGGTGACCACCGTGGCATCGACTCAGGCGCAAGATTTTCGGTTAGTCGAGTCAACGCCTTGTCAGATGTATCGACAACGTATAATTCTGCGGTATGTGGGTAATTTCGTCGATTGTCCGGCCGAGCGACGAGCGCGACACGCTTCCCGTCCGGTGATACGTCCAGCTCATCGAGGATGAGCTTTTCAGCCGTAATTTGTGATTCCGCGCCAGCATCAACGTCGAGTTTCCAAAGATTTCTCCATCGCGCAGCGATTCGCCCGTTCGAACCATCATCCACAGCAAACCAATCTGCACCCAACTCATACCTTGCCTGCTCCTCGGCCGTGCGCGAATCATCCGCAATAAAATAGACTGCTGACTCGTCAGCAGACCACTTGTAGTCGAATACGTCGGTAGCATGATTACTGATCTGGGCTACGTCGCCGGTCGCGACATCTAAAACGAAAACCTGATCCCGTTCATCCACGGGTTTGACAAACGATAGATATGTGCCCCTGGGCGAATACTGAAATGCCTGGCCGCCGTCAACCGCCAGTACTCTCGTTGCGTCACCGCCGCTGGAGCTTATTGTGTAATATTTCCAGACGCGCTGGTTCACGTCCCAGTCGGCAGCCGATAATGAGAAAAACACCGTTTTCCCGTCAGGCGACAACAACACGGTCTCTTCGTACCCATCTGGCGACATATGGAAGTTTCCGCCAACACTCTCTTGTCGAGTGATATCGTCCAAATTGAAAGGACGCTTCGCCCCGAGAACCTCTGTTGCACCAACCAATGCGAGAGCTGTGCAAACGATTGGGAAGTATTTCGTATTCATTCAAGTGGTCTCCCGATCAACCAACGTTCTTTTAGCGAATGAGGAACCAGGTGTTCTGCAACGGCGTGAAGAATTTGTAACCCGCATCTGTCAGATATCCTTGTTCCTCATATGAAATAGTTATTTCCTGGTTGTTCCATTCCGCAACGATAGTCTGAGTCTCCCCCTCTACAGCCATATACGAATTTTCACGGAGTCCAGACTGGTTTTCCCGCTGCGGGTTATATTCACTGGATGTTGAGCGAATACCGGGCCCAAGCGCATGTCCATGATAGCCAATTGAATGCGATCCCAGGGAGTATCGGAAACTCACACCCTCTAATTCCTTTTCAATGGCTTCCGCGGCCTGCCGTCCAGTGTGGCCAGGGCGTGCTGCACGATACGCGTTAACAACCGTATTTCTATTATTCAACGCTCGTTTCAAGCCGGCTGGCACGTCAACCTCACCTTCAGGAAGTACGTAAGCGACACGTTGTATGTCTGTCTTGAAGCCGAGATAGCTCACGCCACAATCAATCGTAATTAAATCGCCTCGCTGGAACGGCCGATCGTCAGGTGAATCAAATCCGCTTGCTCCGGCGATCCTTTCAATTTTTCCGTTGTCTGGATTGAAGCGCTGGATATTCGTATTGGTTGTAAACCAGGGCTTTGCGCCGGCTCCCCACGAAGCCATTTCCTGATCGAACCACCACTT
>SMXK01000074.1 GCA_004356265.1 Bacteroidota bacterium | reverse complement strand
TAGCTTCCGGGCCGCATCCGTCAGAATCTGGAGCTGCGACGTTGTCTGCTGCAGAAGTCGACCAGATAAAAGGCTGGATCAATGAGGGCGCTATTGGTCCCGATGGTCAGATCGCGGGTGCGGATGCAACGGATCTGGTTTATGTCGCGAATCAGGCTGATGCCAGAGTATATATTATCGACGCCGCGTCACAGACCGTCGTGAGAACGGTCGACCTGCAGGCGCTGGGATATTCTGCGAATGCCAAACCGCACCACGTTGCAGTTGAGAAAGATGGTTCGTTCTGGTATGTCTCGATGATCGCGGAAAATCGAGTCTTAAAGTTTAACCGGAACAACGAATTGGTAGGATACGCGGATTTTCAGGTCCCGGGATTGCTTACGATTGATCGTACAAGTGATCTGATGTTTGTAGGCCGTTCGATGGCGGCAGTTAACCCACCACAAAGTGTCGGCATGATTACGCGCTCTACGATGGAAATTGACGAGATCGGTGTTTTCCATCCGAGGCCTCATGCCATCATGATGGATCCGGCGGGTTCGTATTTGTATTCCGGTAGCTTGGGAGAAAATCGGATTTTAACCCTGGAAATCGAGACAGGTGACGGTACGGTTCATAATGTGGACGGTACGACCCACACACTGGTGCAATTCGGTATAACTCCGGACGGCAACACGCTCATTGTGGGTGGGCAGTTGACCGGGAAACTGTTTTTCTTTGACGCGTCGAATCCACCCGCGTTACCGCTGGTAAAGACGATCGATGTGAATGCGGCGCCGTGGCATCCATCCATGTCGGCAGATAACAAATGGGCGTATCTGGGAAACAAGATGGCAGGCACGGTCACGGTCGTAGACATGGAGCAAATGAGCGTCGCAGCAGTAATCAAGGGCGACGGCCTGTCACAACCACATGGCTCCGCATTAACCAGAGATGGCCGCTTCCTGTACGTGACCGGGAATAACCTGAATGGTGGCTACTCCGCGCGTCATGCGTTCGGTGACAACGAAAAACCAGGTACCGTCACCATCATCGATACAAGCACCAATACCATTGTGAAAGTACTGGAACTCGGTGCACATGCAGCCGGAATCGGTACTCGCCCAGTTGAATAATTTACCCGCTATGTCAAACGTTTTACGACCAACACTGCTCTTAATTGGAGCTTGCGTTCTCCTTCTGTCGGCCTGCTCTTCATCGGGACCGTCCGTTACGTCGGCTCCGGGGCCCGGTGATCCCGGAGCGGCGGAAACAGTCTTCCCACCAGCCTACCAAAGGGTCGTAGAACCTTTTGAGGTTTTAAAGGAAGATGGATCTGCCCACTTATTACCGTTTCTCGGCGGGTTCAATGTGCCAAGGCCTCAGTTCTACGACATTGACGCAGATGGTGATGTGGATCTGTTCATTCAAGAGGAAACCGGCAGTATCGTATTTCTTGAAAATACGGGTACGGTCGGGAATCCGAGATATGTATGGCGCACAGACAAATATCAGAATCTGGACGTGGGCGAATGGTACCGTTTTGTAGATCTGGACGGTGATGGCGACGTGGACATCCTGTCTGAACAGAAATATTCATACGTAAAGTATTTCCGGAATGAAGGCTCCGCGGAAGAGGCCCGATTTGTAGCCGTTGTTGATACGCTCCGCGACGCTGAAGGCGTGCCTCTTTTTGCAGATCGCCAGAACATACCAAACCTGGTAGACATCGACTGTGATGGGCTTATTGACCTTTTTATAGGCCGTATTACGGGAACGATTACCAGGTACGAGTCGGTCGGGATGGACGAATTCAACGTACCAAGATTCAAATTTGTGACCGATAATTTCGAGGACATTGAAATTATAGGTGAGGCCCAGACACGTCACGGTGCCAACACGTTGGCATTCGCGGATATGGATGGAGACGGCGATCAAGACCTCTTCTGGGGGGACTTTTTCGAACCGGGACTTCTATTCATCCGAAATCTGGGCTCCTGTGCTTTCCCGTCGCTGCGTAGTGAACCGGAACCGTGGCCCCTCAATAACCCGGTTGAGACCAGTGGCTACAACGCTCCTGCGATAATCGATTATGACTTGGACGGCGATCTGGACGTGTTATTTGGGGTCCTGGGCGGGGCATTCAACGCCATTCGCACGACCGCCGAAAACCTGTATTTCATGGAAAATATGGGCTCGAACGAGTTTGAGGTTCGAACCAACCGGTTTGTGGACATGATCGACGTGGGTTCTGAAAGTATTGTCAAATTTGCTGATCTTGATGGCGATGGCGATCAGGACATGTACGTTATGAACAAGATTCGGCCTGAAACCCAGAAAGACTCTCAAATCTTCTACTACGAAAATGTCGGTACCGCGTCGGCGCCATCGTTCGTCATGCGGGGTCTGAGTAACTTTGAGGCGACCTACCACCAAAATCCGGAATTCGCCGATTTAGATGGAGACGGAGATCTGGATGTGTTATTGGGAAAATGGAATCGTGATTTGTCGTTTTTTAGAAACGTGGGGACGGCGACGAGCCCATCGTTTGAGTTGGTGGACGACAAGTTCGTGAGTCTTACCCGTGGTCAGAACAGTTCGCCGGCTCTTGCAGACATGGACAACGATGGTGACCTGGATCTGTTTGTGGGCGAGGCGTCCGGGACACTCAATTATTATCGCAACGAGGGTTCAGCGACACTGCCGAATTTCGTATTAGTCTCTGACAAATACAATGATATTGACGTGGGGCGCAGGAGCTTTCCGACGCTGGTGGATATTGACGGCGATGGAGATTACGACCTTATCGTGGGTTCAGAATTGAACGGAGCACGGCTATTTATGAATGTCGGGACCGCTGAGGAAATGATCTTCGAGGATTCAGGGAAAATCGAAGGAGTTAGATTTCAGACGCTCGTAACTCCCGAATTTGTTGATATAGACGATGACGGAGATCTGGATCTGTTTGCCGGAGGATCGTCGGGCGGAGTTCAATTCTTCGAAAATCCGAGTCGATAGAGGGCTGCGCTGGCCAGGCATAATGCAGCCGCAACCAGAAAACTCGTGTGCACGGAAGCGCGTTGGGAAATCATCCCCGACAGAGCTGGCCCAAACATCAATCCCATGCTCTGGGCGAAAAAGATAAGCGTGGCCGTGTGTTTGCTTGTTGAGGTCTCAAATACGGCAAGGAATTGGTACGTCATGCTGTAATTCCAGCAGAAGTTAATCGTCGCCACTACGGCGATATATATAAGTATCGTAGAGGCTTGAGAGAGTAAAATCGTGGCTGTTGCCACCAGCAACATAGCGCCGACGTACGGTGCGATAAGTCCTAATCTGCGGCCCTGAAGAGTTGCAGTCCCCGATCCTAACATGCATACCAGATACGTTCCGGAAAGTATCCACCCGATCGTTTGACCGGACAATCCAAGAGATAGGGCGGGTCTGTCGATAAAGGCCCATACGCCTCCCAGGCCGAGGTTAAAGAGAGCGATCGAACAAAGCATGATGATCTCTGTCGCCCCGAGTCCGGTAAACAGGGTTCCAGATCTATCATCCGTACCTGTTTCCTTCGCGTCACCAGATGAGGAAGCTGTTAACGCTACGGGTATTGCAGATGCAGCCAGAATTGCAAGAGCCCCGAACAGGGCACCGGGTCCGAACTGTTGTGCGATCAGAGGGAAAATTAACAGTGCCGCAGATCCACCCAGAACGTTAAAAGTCCAGTACAACCCCGTCGACCGTTCTGAATCAGGCATTGAGCCCAATGCGTTGTATGGCACTGCAATTACCAATCCGGCGCCGAGTCCTGTCAGACCGACGCGCACGACAAAAAGGGACAGGAAGAAATCGGATGCCAGGATCGAAATCAAATTACCGACGATCATTAGAACCAGCCCCGACGTAGCCAGCGTCCTCCATGACACGCGAGCGATCAATCGAAATGCCACGAGAGAGCCCAGCGCATATCCAATAAGGTCCCCCGAACCCAGCCACCCGGCCCGCTCGGTCCCAATCGACTGAATCTGCAGGACCGTACCGACAAATACAGGCAAGATCAGCAGTACGGACGAGCCGACTATCCCAAGATAGACGGCCGCCGGAAGCGAGAGCCTCTGTTGATCAGTGTTCGGCACACCTTAATATCTGGTAACGAGAGAGATCACCTCGCCACCCCGCAGAGCGGTGACACGAATCTGATCTCCTTTTCTCAAGTCAGCGGTGGCTTTTCGAATCGATGCAAGATTGTCGGTGTTGAATTCTATTCCTTGAACAGAAAGCACGATATCTCCGCCGATTTTAAATGACTCGTTGGCTATGGTTATCGGGACGATGCTTGGTAGTAATCCCAACTTCGACCCGGGTGAGTCATCCGCGACATTGTTGACTAGATATCCCTCCGCCTGGGGCACGTTGAAAATCTTGGCCAAGCCACCAGACAAGACTTGGCCGTTGACACCCCACCAGAATGAATTGTTCTCGAGCAGAACGGATCTGGTGATATTCGACGTGGCAGCAAAACCAATACCCTCAAATCCACCCGACTGAGTCAGTATCGAGCTGACGATCCCGATAACCTGCCCATCCATATCAAACATGGGTCCACCGGAATTCCCCTGATTGATCGACGCATCTGTCTGAAAAAATTCGACCTCATTTAAGGAAGAGCCCGACTGATCGAGCGTTGAGCGGCCACTGACAATCCCCTTACTTAGTGTATATGCGAGACCGAATGGGGCGCCGACAACAATGATATCGTCTCCGGTACGAACAGCATCGGAATCTCCGAGTGGCAACTCAGGAATATTCTTCGGGAGGCTCTCCAGCCGAACGATAGCAACGTCGGCCTGTGGCGAAGAGCCGATCACACGGCCAAAAATTTCCTGACCATCATAAAAGGAGACCAGTACCAGATTTGCAGTTTGTACCACATGAGCAGCGGTCAATATCAGACCGCCCTCGATCATTACGCCGGAGCCGAGTCCTTGCGTGCTGACTTTTCTGATTTCGTCGCCGGCCACGAAATCTGTTTCCTCTGTTGTGATAATTACAACAGATTTCCTGACTCGTTCAAACAGATCGCTGACCGATTGAGCGCAAACATCCGAACCACCCGCGACTGCTACAATCCCGAGGGCAATCAACAAAAATCTCTTCATGATACTCGAATTTGAACGGAATTATTTGCCTGGATATTCTTTCAGCATAGCCGCAACGACTTTGTCGATAAATTCCTGAGTACCCGCATTGTCACTCAATACAGCCTTGGCAACGCCTCTCCAAACCAGCCGGTTATTTTCCTGATCGATGAAATCGATGATTAACATGCCTTCTTCCCATGAATTGTGAGAAACCGTCGTAGTGCCCATTCCCGGTCCCCACCATCCATAATACCCGTAGCCGTATCCGGCGCCTGCGTAACGATAGGTGTCAACTGTAGTGGAGTGCTGTTCTTTCGTCGAACCGTGCCATGCTACGCCAAGGTCAGCTTGGCTGTCACCCATGACCTTACTGAATCCCATGGCCTGCAAATGGTTTTCTATTGATGATTCAAG
Source organism: Bacteroidota bacterium (assembly GCA_004356265.1). GTDB lineage: Bacteria > Bacteroidota > Rhodothermia > Rhodothermales > UBA10348 > N075bin62. The sequence continues at coordinate 1,324 of SMXK01000074.1, read as the reverse complement.
TCTTCGCACTACGATATCGTTCGCACGATTTGGGACAGCTTCCTCAGGAGATGTTACGAGTTCATAGGTCTTGAACGAGGCGAAATCAGCATCACGATCATAGTCTGAGGTGATTTCAAGCGAGCTGCAGCCAGTGATCAGCATCGGAGCGATTAACAGAACCGCGAGTGAGGTCGAAAAACAGGAACGAATTGACATGGAGACCTTCTGTTATCAGATAAAAAAATGTGAGGCCTAAGCCTAGCGGAAATTACGTAAGATCCTGTAAATCAGAAACGACGCTTTCGGTTCCATTCGCTATTTCAGCAACGGTGCAGTCCGTAAGAATATCGACGTTACTTCTCTTTGCTTGCAGCAGGGGCAAGCTCAAGTCCAATGATCATTTTCAAACCGCGGTACCGAACTTTTTCAAATGCCGGTTCGCCGAGTAGATAATTGCTTTCATGGGGATTCAAGAAGTTGACGCGCTCATCGGACTTCTCGCGGCCATAAACAAATCCGAGGCCGGCAGTGACGGTAAATCGAGAAATGGTAACCGAGGTCCCTGCAGTTACATTAAAAAGATCCCGATTGGCCATCGAACTGAAAGCATCGTTTCCTGATGCAATGGCAGAAAAATCAGTGAGCGCGCTCAAATAGAGCATAGTTCTGGCGTTCAGTCTTTGCTCCAAACCGACCGCGATATTAACTACTGACTTGCTCTCAATGAAAAATTCCGGGACAAGTGCGTTTCCGTTAAATTTTGTAACGTCGGGTCCTGCTTCGATCGGATGATAGGGCGAAATGCGGTTGAACCATTCGGCCGATAAATACACGGTTCTCGTGTTGGCCCTCCACGCCGCCCCAATAGAAACTGCAAGCGGGGTTTTGTATTGTGCTTCTTGGTCTTTCACATCGATCGTGGAAAGTACGGTGTCCAATTCACCATCACCGTTTTGGTCCTGATTAAACACCGTCGCTGAGGCGTGGATAGACCCATTTCCTTTTATTCTGATCCCCGGTGTAGTTATCGCCATTCCAAGCGAGATTGGTTTGCCATCATAGTAGATTCCCATTTTCAATAAGATGCTGTAGATATTGTATGAGTAATCTCGATTGAGCCATGTTGTGGCATTTTGATCGGGACTGTGCAGCACGTCTGCCCTTATTGATTCGCGAGTCCTGTCAAGTGTTCGAACACTCAGGAATGGGGAGAATCCGAATCCAATTTTCGGGGCAGGGCGGTAGGCGAATGTCATTCCATACCAATCATCTCTCACCTCGATGGTCCTGACTGCGCGACCTGTAAATTTCTGGGGCGTACCAAACCGATCTATTGCATTTA
>SMXK01000073.1 GCA_004356265.1 Bacteroidota bacterium | reverse complement strand
TGTTATTCCCATCGGGTGAATAGGCAAACGCGATATCCGCACGAGCAGCGAGTTTGCTACTGAACTGCCACATCAGGGAATTTGTGTACATCCCCAGCGATGAGCTACGGCCACCAAAAGAGCCTGACGACAGTTCGAACGAGTGACTCATACGGAAATGTGCGGGGCCGAAAAATTTGTTCAGGGAAAACCCGCTCTGACCGTGATCATAAACGCGTACTGAGGATCCGGTCATCAGGCCGTCAGTCCGCAACTGCGCCTCCGCAGGAGAAACCGCAAAAAGCAGCGCAACAACACAGAAAGTAAATAGACTTTGACGCATGATTCTATCCCTGAGATACACGATTGTCGTATTATAAAGGTCCCTGCAACCGATGTCAACAACGGCACTCACAATGGAATGTTCTTCGTCTGACGTGGAAAAGCCAGGGTGATAATTCATCCACTGCACCATTATTTCCCGTGGCGATCAACACAATCATTCTGGGTATTGAAACATCCTGCGATGACACGGCGGCCTCCATTGTCAGGAACGGTCAGGTACTATCTAATATTGTATCGACACAGTCAGAACATGCTTTATTTGGTGGCGTGGTCCCAGAGTTAGCTTCGCGTGCTCATCAGCGGTTGATAGTCCCAGTGGTTGAACAGGCTCTTCGAGACGCCGGTATATCCCGTAATCAGTTAAGTGCCATAGCGGTAACGTTCGGGCCGGGCCTCGCCGGATCGCTACTGGTTGGTGTAAGTTTTGCCAAATCACTGGCGATGGCATTGGGGATCCCTGTTATTGGTATTAATCATCTTGACGGACATATCGCTTCCCTGATGTTATCCGACCCCTCGCCGGTCGCTCCATACCTTTGCCTGATCGTCTCCGGGGGGCACACCCAGATCATGCACGTTCGACAAGACGCTTCCCGAGAATTACTCGGAAAGACCCGGGACGATGCCGCGGGTGAGGCATTTGACAAAGTGGCGAAAATATTGGGTCTCGGATTTCCGGGCGGTCCAGAAATTGAAAAGATATCCCTGACAGGCGATCCGAACTACCACCGCTTTCCAAGAACCAGGCTAAAGGGCTACGATTATTCCTTCAGCGGTATTAAAACGAACCTTTTGTACTATTTGAACTCCTTCAAGGGAGATGAACGAGAGGAGTTGTTGCGCAAACACTTGCCGGATATTTGTGCCTCATTCCAGGAGGCCGTGATTGACATGCTGGCAGCTCCGATCGAGAGCGCCTTGGACAACCTCGGACTACAAAACGTAGGACTCGTCGGGGGTGTCTCAGCTAACAAGTCTCTCAGAGACCGTTTTGTACAGATAGCGGCTATTCGCGGCGGTGTATGCGCCGTTCCCCACATTCAATACAGTATGGACAATGCTGCCATGATTGCTGTGTCGGGTTTTGATAAATTTGGTCGTAATCAGTTCAGTCCACTCACTCTTTCTGCCGTTCCATCGCTGGCTTTTTCCTGACCATTTGTATGGGACATGATCAGATAAAACGCATACTATCACTTCTTCGGGATGAGACAGCAGAGGCCGGTCCCGTCTCAGAGGAGTCGATGCGCCCGTGGAGAACGAAAATTGACGAAATCGATCTGATCGTTCTGGCACTTCTAAATGAACGGGCTCGATCGGCCAATATGATTGGCAAAATAAAGAAGGAGTTGGGCCTGGCGGTGTATGCGCCTCGACGAGAGGAACAGGTTCTGGAGCAGGTCCTTGGCGCGAACACGGGACCGCTACCCGACTCTGCCGTCCGCCATTTATTCGAACGGATCATTGATGAAACCAGATCTCTTGAACGTCGGATGTCAGCAGATGAATCCGATTGACGGCCCACTCGTAGGCAGGGTCGATTTTCTTTTTGTAACAATTTCTGCGCTGGTAACCCTGTGAAACGCACCGCTCGAATCATAATTGCCGGTCTGCTGGGGCTGACTCTGGTCGGAGGAATTACAGCCTATCTGGTAGTGTGGGCTCCTGCTACGACCGAATATATCGAGGCGCGTTCGCTTTGGATTGCCCCAGGTGACCATATGGACGCTGTCGCTGATTCGCTGGAGGCTAGGAAAATATTGATCGGATCCGGGGGCTTCGTAGCGCTGGCTAAATTCACGGGCTGGGGAGACCAGATCAAGGCCGGTCATTATTTGATCGACTCCGGGGTCTCCAATATCGATATTTTGCAAAAGCTCAGGAAAGGACTACAGGAACCTGTCAATGTGTATGTACCGGCGGGTACCCGGCGCGAGCGTGTCGCACGATCGATATCGACGAACATGGCTTTTTCTGAAGCAGATGCACGAGCCGCGATGGCCGACTCGGCGCTGGCCATGGAGCTCGGCACGGATACCACTAACCTGTTGGGCTACATGCTCCCTAATACTTATCGCTTTTATTGGCTTACGGACGCAGCCGACGTAATTCGAAAAGTAAAGGCTGAAGCAGACATTGTTTTGAAACAGGCCAGGCCCGCAGACGAAAAGCGCCCCCTGTCGGACCAGGATGTTCTGATTCTGGCTTCAATTGTAGAATGGGAAACCAATCACGTTCCTGAAAAAGCCACGATCGCCGGGGTCTATCTGAACCGGATCAGGGACCGTTGGCGCCTCGATGCAGATCCGACGGTGCAGTACATGGTTTTAATGATGGAAGGTGACAAACGACGTCTGTATTTTTCGGACTACCGCCGGCAGCACCCGTACAATACGTATCGGTTTAGAGGTCTACCACCCGGGCCTGTAACGAACCCATCCGCCTCTTCCATCGAAGCTGTGTTGAACCCGGAAGACCATTCGTATTATTTCTTTGTGTCGACCGGTAACGGCAGCCATCTTTTCAGCAGCTCGCTCGCAGAGCATAACAGGCGCGCCAGGGAATACAGGGCAACGATGGATAAAAGACGTGCCGCCCGGGCCAGAGAAGTCGCCGCTACAAACCAACAGGGCTTCTGAACGTCAAGGCTGTTGAGCACTGTGGCTGTTGAACAACATGGATTCTAAACGACAGGGATTCTCAATGACACGCCGTCAGAACAACACACTGACGCCCACTAGCACTCTTCCTCTCGTATGTTCTTCGCGCACAACAGGCGCACCTTCCACTTCCGTATACGGCTGATAGATTTCTTTGTATTGTTCACCAATCCAGCCGATATCTGCCCGAAACATCCTATTAAATTTGTATCCCAGGCCGAAAGACGCGTAGCTGCGTTCCTCGTCTACGGTCGGATTCGCCGGAGTATCAGCCCTGTCGCCGTGTGGATCGGGTGTGTAACCAAATCCAGCCCGGATGTCAAGTTTTGAGAAGCGATACTCGAAACCAACTTTCGTGCTGAATACTGCGGTCAGCTGATTGCTGATTTGAGCATTCACTCCACTGAAGTTAGTAGACGGCGATTTGTACCTCATGCTCGACCAGTCAATCCACTCGACGTCGAACATGGCAAGAAACTTAGGCGACTCATACGCCGCCCCAACTCCAATTCGCCATGGTGATGTAAGTGTGTACTTGAATACGCCCTGGCCCTCGTCCTCAATGCCGCCACCATACTCGAACGTATCACCGTTGTCAAAGACTGTGCTTAACCTGGTGGAATAAGATTCTTCGATGGACATGCTGGTGGGCGTCTCAACGTTTGCACCCAATCTGAACGCGGGCGTCACGTATCCGATGACTCCGAAACGAGCGTTGATGCCCAGAATCTCAGAGCTGAATTCGTCTACATAGGTCAGGTAGTCGAAGTCCGTCGTACCATTCTGTCCGTTGTTGTGATCATAAATATCATCCTCGTCAAAAACGCGAAGGAATCTGTACGTACCGTACGGAATATTTACCGAGACCCCGAGAAAAACGCCTTTCGAGGCTTCATACGCGGCCCCGAAGCTGAATTCCCGCATCTTACCGCTCTCCTCGACGCGCGACGCTTGCTGCACCGTGCCTGCACGAACAGCCGGTAAGAAAGGCACGGGATCTCCGTTATCGTATAGATTCTCGTCGAAGTCGATTGCAAAGGTCTCGTAAGCGATAAAGGAAATCGATCGACTGAAATCTGGATATAGGCCTTGTGAGTCTTCCAAGATTTCAAACTCGCCTGCAACGGGCATGAAAAAGTCAGTAATCGAATTAACAGGATTTTCCCCCTTGAAAACCAGTATCCGTTCCCACGAATTTAATTGATGAAATGCTGCTCCGAATACGAGCGAACCGCGACTCGTGGGGGCTTTATAGAGGTACGTCAGGTCGCCTATCGTAAATTCTGATTTACTGGCTTCGGATGTTGAACTGTAATCTGATACCGTATATTCGGCCTCATTTTTTGCGTTTCCCCATGCCAGACTCCCAGAAAACATTCCGCTGGATACGAGTCCCATACCGGCTGGATTAAGAACCAATGATGCCCCGTCCCGCACACCTGCGAAACCAACTCCACCAATTCCGGCGTTCGCTGCAGTTATTCCGGGAAAGCGTTGATTAAATCGGAGGGCATCATCTCCGGTCTGTGCAAAAACGACCGAGGAAAACTGCGTGAAGCCGATTACCAGCCACAGAGCCATCAGGCAAGAGTAGCGCTTAATGATCGTCATTATTTACACCTAAACTGTTATTTTACAACTACTTATCTACTCTTACAATGTCTACCAATCGGGCGAAAAAAGGGACCTGTGCCTTACACAGGCCCCATGTAGAATCGCTCGAATTCGACCGTATTCTCAGAGATGAATATTATTTCCCGCGACGACCGGACCGCGTTGACCGGCTACCCGACGACCTGCTGCTTGAAGAACGGCTACTCCCGGAAGAGCGAGTTCCTGACGACCGGCTACCCGATGACGACCGGACATTTCCGGAAGATCTGGACGGTGCAGATCGTTTCGGCGTTGATCGAGTTGACGTCGTTCTAGTAGGCGCCGATCGAGTTCGACTACTCGACGTCGCGCGTCTCGTAGATGCTCCCCGCGACGAGTTCCCGGATGATCTTACCTGGCGAGTCGAGTTTCCGGACGACCTCACCTGGCGCGTTGTAGTTCCGGACGATCTTACCTGGCGAGTCGAAGTTCCAGATGATCGGATGTTCCGTGTCGGATTCGTTCCAGACGTACGCACATTTCTGGTCGGATTCGTCGCAGATGTTCGGACATTCCTTGCCCGGCTGGAAACCACATTGGACGAAGCCCCTGAACTCCATCTTGTAGATGAGCGATCGGGCGACGTATCCAGCCCGGACGAAGGCCGAGTTGAACTTCCTCCGATCACCGTCCGGCCCGTTGCCCGTCCGGTTGAACCTTTGTAAGACGTCAAGTTACTACTCCGGGTACCTCTCGTAGTCGTCGTACCTGATCTGGTTGACGACGATGATGCTCCGCGCGTAGCTGTAGTCCCTGATCGGGTCGCCGAACTTGCGCCAGACCTTCCCGTCACGGTTCGCGCTGTGTTTGATGCTGACGTGGTTGAAAGCGTTCCTCGCGTCCTCGTATTGGTAGACGAACGACCCTTCGAAGAACTTGTCGATCCGCTACTTACCACCGTCCGACCTTCACCAATGACGCCACCTCTGCCGGATCCTCTGGATACGTCCTGGGTAGGGTTCGTATTCTCGGTTGTATATGATCCGCGGGCAGTATTCGATCGACCGCCTCGATACACATCCGAACCACGGCCGCTTCTACTCCCGCGTCCGGAGTCATAACTCGCTAGTCCGCTTCTTGAAACTGTAGCACCACGCGCCCTGTAAGGACGACCATAGGCATATCCAGGGCTTCCGCATCCATAACATGGATAGCTTGGGTACGATGGGTAATACGGAGAATAATATCCCCAACCGGGTCCGTATCCATAACTGGGTCCATATCCGTACCACGGGTCATTCCATCCGTACCACGGGCTATACCATCCCCCGCCATAGTAGGGATACCCCCACGATGATCCATAACCCCAGCCACTACCATACCCAATTCCAAAACCTACGCTAAACGGGAATCCAGATGGGTAATATCCGTAGTCGTAGACAGGTGCGTAGAATGGATCGTAAAAATTGTTAAAGTACCGGGTGGCATCACCAGGCACATATTCTGTGATGACAGTTTCGCCATCCGGATAGACTTCTTCAACAACCACGTAGTCCGGAACCTGCACGTATGCCGGCTCAAGCGCTACGAGCTTCGTATAACAACCCGAGATAAAAACTATCGCCAGAACAGCGATGGTGCCAGGAATTTTCCGATTCTGATCGCGAACAAGGTTTGCAAATTTCAACATGGAGTTACCCCATCAAACTTGGTGCTTCGAATTCCTGGCAAAACCCGGAGCAATGATCATAAAATACGAATAAGAGCATTTGTCTTCCGAAAACTGGACCCTCTCTGAATAGCCCCGAATGGTCCACCAGTTCCCTTAAAAAGGGTTGGACAACAGAGCGTATCTTGTTCTTCGAGAGATGGCATTTTTTAGAAGTCGCTTTCTGGTTTGAAAATATCGCAAAGACCGCGCCTAACGCCTTTGCACTTGATTTCGAAGCGTATATAGGGCGTCATCGAACAATACCGTTCACTTCTGTAGTCGAAATTCTGCACAACTGTATACAATGGCTGACGCTATTACCTCCCGCGAGACCGATTATTCAAAATGGTACCTGGACGTGATCCGTCACGCGAAACTGGCAGAGCACTCCCCTGTGCGGGGATGTATGATCATCCGGCCGAATGGATACGCCCTGTGGGAAAATATGCAGGCGGCTCTGGATAAAATGTTCAAAGACACTGGCCATGAAAATGCCTATTTCCCCATCTTCATTCCGCAATCTTTTCTTGCGCGGGAGGCCGACCATGTGGACGGATTTGCGAAAGAGTGTGCAGTGGTCACCCATTCTCGGTTAAAACTCGACCCTGAAAAAGGGCTCATCGTCGACCCGGATTCAAAACTGGAAGAAAATCTGATTGTACGCCCCACGAGCGAAACCATCGTCTGGGATACGTACAGCAGATGGATTCAGTCGTGGAGAGATCTACCGATCCTGATCAACTTGTGGAATAACGTCGTTCGCTGGGAAATGCGAACGCGCCTCTTTCTCCGAACAATGGAGTTTTTGTGGCAGGAAGGCCATACCGCCCACGCCACCCGCAAAGAGGCGGTCGATGAGACGATTCAGATGATCGATATTTATGCCAGATTCGCGGAGGAATTCATGGCCGTTCCCGTGATCAAAGGGATTAAGACGGCGAGTGAAAGGTTTGCAGGCGCGGTTGACACCTACTGTATTGAAGCCCTGATGCAGGATGGAAAGGCTCTTCAAGCGGGCACCTCCCACTTCCTCGGTCAAAATTTTGCGAAAGCATTTAACTGCCAGTTTCAGAATAAAAACAATGAGCAGGAATACGTCTGGGCTACTTCCTGGGGTGTTTCAACAAGGCTCATCGGCGCGTTGATCATGGTTCATTCGGACGATCAGGGACTGGTGTTGCCACCCAAACTTGCGCCTACTCAGGTGGTACTTGTTCCGATTTACAGGAAAGATGAGGAACGGGAGCAGGTTTTGAATGAAGCGGATAAGGTGATCGGAGATCTCAAAGCGGCGGGAATTCGTGCTAAAGTTGATGCGCGAGAAGGATATCGTCCCGGGTGGAAGTTCAACGAATATGAAGTTCAAGGGGTACCGGTAAGACTTGCTCTGGGCCCCCGCGACATTGCGAGTGGCACGATTGAATTAGCCCGGCGAGATACCGGAACGAAAGAGACGGTCGACCGGGAAGGACTGACCGCTCTCATCAGCACGACGCTCAGCGACATTCAGCAGAATCTGTTTGATCGAGCTTTGGCTTTTCGGGAGGACCGAACGACAGCGGTTGACTCTTACGATGAGTTTAAGTCTGTACTGGACGGGAAGGGCGGTTTTGTTCTGGCTCACTGGGATGGCTCCGCTGATACCGAAACGCAGATCAAGGAAGAGACTAAAGCGACCATCCGGTGTATTCCGCTCGACGCGATTGATGCTGATGGGTCCGGCGTGGACCTGATTTCCGGAAAACCGTCAGCTGGCCGCGTGTATTTCGCGCGGGCGTACTAAGTACTTTTTGCCTGGCCGGGTTGAGCATATCGGTTCGGAGGAATTTAGCCTCGCAGCTAAAATCGCGACCGCACTTTCGTATGTATTCAGTCCGCTTTTTGTACCGGTCATTGGAGTTTCATTGGTCTGTGTTTACTACGGTGCCAGCGCCGGTGAAGTCGTACGGATTTTAATAAGTGCATCAATCTGTTTTATCGTTGCACCGACGGCGATGTTATTCTGGCTGAAAAAAACAGGCAGGATCGCAACCTTTGAAATCCGTGAGAGGCAGGATCGTCGACTTCCTTTGTTGATTGGTCTGGCGATTGCGTGTGCCTCAGTTATTGTCATCGTCGCCGTGGCAGGCACCACTCAGAAGGCCGTCGGAATATATCTGCTTGGGGTAGCAGGGACGACCGGTATTGCTCTTCTGATTTCGTCAATGACAAAAATGTCCATTCACGTTGCCGCTTTCAGCGCATTGGCGGCGACGGTCGTCTACATGTACAAGAATCCAACCATCTCCTCGGGCGCGCTCTTCGAATTCGGCGCAGGATCCGCAGTGATTGCTCTGTTGGTCCTGGTCGCAGTCGTGTGGAGCAGGTATTACTGCCGCGCACATTCACCGGGGGAATTACTCATTGGGGCGGGCGTTGGGGCCGTCCCGGCCTGGGGAGTTATGATTGTGATTCACTTCTGTTACCAACTCCTCTTGCAATAACGGATATATAATTGGGTGTGCCCTTCCGGAACGATCCACCTGAGATTCCGTTTGCGGGTTTTATTCCGGAAATCAGGGAAGTGTAAATTCCCGTTCATCAGACATCTTCCCATATAGATTCGATTCTGTTACCGTTCCTGCTGGCAGCTTTTTTCGTACACCGTTGCTGTCCTTCATTTAATAGCGAACCAATTAACACACATCGAACGTCTGACGGGATGACCTTCACCTATCGATATTTCCTGAATCTCGGCGGCTTGGCCGTTGTGATGCTGCTATTACCCGGTGCGAGCGTAGCTCAGAGCTGGGGCGCGGCGACCGGAAAGATCGTAGAGGTAGGAGATCCGGTGGGCCTTCCCGGCGTATCGATAACGGTCTTCGAAACCAATTTCGGAACAGCGTCTAAGGCTGACGGGCGTTATACGCTTCGGCTGCCACAGGGCCGGTATCTGCTGGTATTCAGCGCGATCGGTTACGTGACCCGGCGCGATTCTATATCGATCCGGAGCGGGATGGACACCGTTTTGAATGTGGATTTAACAACCGACACGCTCCCCCTGGGGGATATTACGGTTGAAGAAGGCGCGCCCATTGAAGCCGGATTGTATACACTCGACGCCGAGACCATCCGAAATATGCCCATGCCCATCCAGGATGTATTGCGGGCGCTCAAAGTGATGCCAGGGGTGGTTGCGAATAACGAATTATCGAATCAATATTCGGTGCACGGTGGCGGATTCAACGAGAACCTGGTATTTATTAATGGATTTGAAGTGTTTTTGCCTTTTCGGCCGAAAGGAGGTGAACAGGAGGGTTTGAGCCTGTTAAACGGAGAAATGGCGAAAGACCTGACGTTTTATTCTGGCGGGTTTCCGGTACAGTATGGGGGGAAATTGTCGTCAGCGGTAGACGTCCGCTATCGCCGACCGGAAGACACAGGCGAGCCACTTAACGGGTCTTTGTATGCGTCGATGTTGGACCTGGGAGTAACGATTTCATCTTCCCTTTTCAACCGCCGGGGCAGCATCCTGGTAAGCGCTCGCAAATCGCGTCCATCCAGTTTCTTTGGTACTCAGGAATTGAAGGGCGACTATTCGCCAGACTACACCGACCTTCAGGCGCAGTTCAGGTATATCTTGTCGGACGGGCACGACCTGGAGATTCTGGGCATCGTGGCCGACCATTCTTTTACGTTGGATCCGAGTTCCAGGCGAACGTATTTCGGAACCATAAGCCAGAACGCAGCAATCGCACCATCTAACCTGCAGGCCCTCTGGACTCAATTCGACGATGCCAGTTTCGAAGACGACGGCTATCAGACACAGTTCGCGGCCGTGCGACTGAACAATCGACTGGCGGACCGATTTCGCGTCTCACACTCGCTTCAGTATTTCAATACGATCGAGACGGAAGATCTGTTTATTTCAGGCTCTTCAATTCTCTTTCAAGTCGATCCGGGTGAGGGTAATCCGGACGCCGGGGATGGACTTTTCCCGATAGGACTGTCGAGACAGGAGGACGTATCGGACAACCGCGTCGAGGTGCAAACGCTCACCGCAGACGGGCAATATCGATATGCTGCCAACGGGCATGCATTCGAAAGCGGATGGAGTTTTCGCCGCCAGGGATTTAACGACCGGATCGACGAGAAGTCGGTGATCACCGGACGATCTCTTGAGGGCGAAATTGTCCGGATCGTTGCCGACAGCTTGCGCGACACGGCCGATTTAGAAACGTGGCAGACTTCTTTTCATTTGCAAGACGCTATCGATGTGTTTTCGGACTTACCGGGAAAGTTGCTGTTGACCGCGGGTGTTCGGACTGATTATTTCGAGTTCACGGATGAATGGACCGTATCGCCGAGACTCCAGGCCACGTTCGAGCTGAACCCGATTACAAAGTTATTCGGATCGGTGGGGTTATATCATCAGGCTCCTGCATACCGGGAATTGCGGGGAAAACCGGAGGTTGGCGAGACGATTCTGGGGGCGTTGAATGACGAATTAAGGTCTCAGCGTTCGTTTCAGGTCGTTATGGGCGGCGAATATTTTCTGGTATCACGCCGGTTCAACCTGCGTGGCGAGGTGTATTACAAAAAGTTGACAGATATTATTTCATATGATATCGAGAATGTGCGTGTAGCCTATTCAGGCGACAACGACGCCGACGGGTATGCTTATGGGCTGGACCTTCAGTTCCGCGGTGAGTTCGTACCGGGTCTCGAGAGCTGGGTGAACTACGGTTTTCTGGTGGCCCGCGAAGAGTTCAAGCCGGAATTCCAGACCGAGTTCAATCAGGGCGTGATCCCCCGCCCCACCGACCAGCGGCACACGCTTTCAATATTTATTCAGGACTACATCCCGAATGACCCGACGTGGAAAATCCACCTCCGGACCTTGTTCGGAAGCGGGCTTCCGTACACGCCACCTGTTCCTGGTGACGAGATCGGTAACATTGTGTTACAGGCACCCGGTCCTCGAAACTCTGCCCGGTACCCGCGGTATTTCCGGTTCGACATGGGGGTTACGAAACACATTATCGCAACACCTAAAAGC
>SMXK01000072.1 GCA_004356265.1 Bacteroidota bacterium | reverse complement strand
CGGCATCTGTAAAAGAAGCCGTTGCCGTTGCACCATGTTTTTCCATCGTTCGTGCATCGCGCATAAGGGACGCGCCGGTCGCCTTACCTGCAACAACGTTTAATCCGCGTTCAGTCAATCCTTGAATGATATGACTCGCGGCGCAAGTCTTACCGGTGTTCATGGCCGTTCCACTGACCATCACGATCGGAGCCGAAGCCGTCAGATGGTCTGTCGGAAAAAGAGCATTATCCTGAATTCTGGCATGCACGGTCAGGCCCATTCGCTGGACCATGACCGCGCCGATCACTTTTACCTGCAATGCCGGCCCGAGGTCTGGGTGATTGGATGTGCAGTCACCTAATATTCCGCCCATATTCAGAATGCTCAGGACGTCCCCAGGAGATACGGTACGAGGAACGCGCCCGCTGTATCCTTTCAGTGCCATCCTTTCACCTAAGACACCCACCAGCAAATCGCCCTTGCAAGCGGTCACGAACTCCCCACCGATGGTCTCGATCTGGTTGTACACCAGCTTGTCGTCAAGCACCTCGACTGCAAGGCAATATCCCTCTTCTGATACGATGTAATCGGAAACCTGTACGTGGTTGGACGACACCGCATTTCTGGCAGTAGACGAGACGTAATTAACTTCTAGATTGTTCACTGAGTAAGAGCCGTCTGATGTGTGAGGACTGACTGAATCCCGACGATTTTTGAAAATCCTTGCGCGTCCCGCCCGTTCCAAAGCGTATTGGACTCACCGTAGCTGGCGATGGCAGAGGCAAACATCGAGTGCGGACTGGCGCAGCCGAGGACCCGAACCGATCCTTTATACAGTTCCACGGTGACTACACCAGACACCCTCTCCTGGGATGAATCGATCATGGCTCTGATATCGGCCATCACAGGATCGAGATATTGCCCTTCATGCAATAACATCCCGTAGAATTCCGCCAGTTGATCTTTTTGGAACCGCTGCCACTTTCCCAGAACAACTTTCTCCAGCTCCCGGTGGGCATTGATCAGAATGCTGGCGGCGGGCGCTTCGCATGCCACTCTACCCTTGATTCCTAGAATCGTGTCGCCCACATGAACACCCCTCCCCACGCCGTATTCATTTCCGATTGTAGTAAGCCGTTCGACCAACGACACGGGATCAAGGCCTGTACCGTCCACAGCTACAGGAATTCCTTGCTCAAATTCGATGCGCAATTGAACGGTTTGCTCGGGAGTACTTGACGGAGATTTAGTATTTACCCAGGCAGATTCCGGTAACGGTTCTTCCGGCGTAAGTGTCTCTTTCCCACCTATCGTTGTACCCCACAGGCCGGCGTTTATCGAATAAGAAGTGGTTGAAGCAGAAACGCCGAATCCTCTCTTGAATAAATACGACGTTGTAAAAGAACGACTGAAACCGTGCTCCCGAATCGGTGCAATAAGATTGATATCATCTGCGAGAACGGTCATGGCCACGTCAAACCGAACCTGATCGTTTCCGGCACCGGTCGAGCCGTGCGCAATCGCTGTGGCGTTGAGTCGTTTCGCCTGCTCCGCGACATGCCTGGCCTGGACCACTCTTTCCGGGCCTACACACAGAGGATAAACGTTTCCGCGGAGTACGTTGCCTTTGATCAGGTAGCTGATATGATCCCTGAATAACTCATCGCGGGCTTCAACTGTAATGTGCTCCGCGGCACCCAGCTCAATTGATCGTCGTTCCAGTTCCTTCAGGGCAATTGTGGTAAACCCGCCTGTGTTGACAGTGACTGTAATGACGTCCTCACCGTACGTTTCCTTGAGGAACGGTACGCAAAAGGATGTGTCCAGGCCGCCGCTGAATGCTAAAACGATTGGCATGACTGATGTTGGAAGTGATGTGGTGAAAATGTTGGGCCAAAAAAAAAGCGCTGATCCGGAAGGATCAGCGCTTAAAAAAAATCGTCTGTCTACGTCTGCTACGATTCGTTATGGTACGCTATACCCGTCCGTATGCCTGAAGATGGCATGCGTCGAACTCGTCGGAGACGTCGTCGAAGGTTGAGCGATGTGATAGCAGTCGTTTTCATAGGGTCGCAAGTATACAACAACAATTGGTTTCGGCGCAATATCTACACGTTAATTTCCAGAATAATGAGTCAGATCAGGAACTCCGTTCCATAAAGTCGAGCTAAACTCTCTGGTTCGCAACAAGATACGGACTCCACGGGGAGTCAGATGGTAATACACTTTTGCCCTGCCTCCCTTCCCTGACGCTCTTTTTTCCATCCTTTTCCGTATCAGTCCACGCTCTGCGAGCTGATCCAGCGACACCCATAAGCTGCCGACTGTTAATTTTTTGCCACCCCGTTTATGAATCTCTGCGAGTACAGGAGTACTGTATGCGCCTGTTCCCACACAGGCCACTGCAACCATCAATATCTCGTCAGCCCTGGACAGGAGTTTCATTGGTGCGCTCAGTCTTCTATAGCCTGATAGACGAGAACCCTGATTTTTGCGTGATCATCGAGCCCGCTGGCCGGCAAAATCTGCGTAAAGTAAGTTACCACCAGATCTTCAGCAGGGTCTGCCCAGTAGGTCGAATGATAGCCTCCTCCCCACCCGAACTGTCCGTCGCTTCCCGGCTGCATTCTTAACCCCGTGTCGGTGTTAATATAAAATCCAAGTCCGAATACCTGACCGGGGCTCAAAAACAGTTCGCCCGTATGATTGGACAACATGTGCTGTATGGTCTTTCTAGAAAGAATTCGGGTATCGTACAAAATCCCCCCATTCAGAACCATCTGAAGAAAACGGGTGTAATCAGTCGCTGTTGAGACGAGGCCCGAACCTGCTGAAAAACTGATCCGTGGGCCGTTTATATATTCACCCTGCCCGACCATGCCTCCCGGATCCGGTGCCGGCACAAGACCCGTGTCCGTCGCCGAGTAGACCGTCGCCAACCGATCCGCTTTGGATGCGGGCGGGTAAAAATGTGTATCTCGCATGTCAAGCGGTCTGAATATCCTGTCCCGCAGGAATTCGTCGAGGCTCATTCCCGAAACTACTTCCACTAACGCGCCCAATATATCTGTGGAATACCCATACACAAATTTCTCCCCTGGTTGAGATTCGAAGGGAAGTGCCGCCATCCGCCGGACCGTCTCTCTGATGGGCTCGTTTCGATCGGCAAAATACCAGCCGGTAATTTCGGCCGCTTTCCACCTGTCTGCTGAGATCCCGCCGCCATAACCTACTCCGGACGTATGTGTCAGCAAGTCTCGAATGGTGATCTGTCTCTTTGCAGCAACGACCTCATAACCGCCATTTTCGTCAGAAACGGCGACTGTCGTATTTGCGAATTCTGGTAAATACTTGCTGACGGGTTCAGATATCAAAAGCTTTCCCTCTTCCTGCAGAATCATCGCGCCGACGCTCACAATCGCCTTTGACTGGGAGGCGATCCTGAACAGAGAATTTGTAGACATGGCGATTCCTGATTCGATATTTCTAAAACCAAACGCCCTCTGATAAGCGATCCGTCCATTCCGGGTCACTGTCAAGACGCCCCCCGGTAATTTCCCGGCGGCCGTGTAGGTATCGAACAGTGTATCCAGCCGCGCAAGCCTGTTCGCCGAGAATCCTACAACCTCAGGCCGGACTTTCTGTAATGGCTGAGCAAAAAGAAAAGGGACATAAAGAATTCCCAATAACACTGAAACGGCGGCGAACCGTGAAAAGCACTGACGCATTTGACTGAACTTGTTGTCTGGACCAAAGCAGAATATAGTTGACAACATGGTTCGCCGTCTACAACGTTTGCCCGGTCGCACTGTGGGTTCAGTATTAAATCCGGATCTCACGCACTTTCCGCAGCGAGGTACAACGATGTGTGTTGATATCGCTTGCGTCGCTCACAGTCGGCGCAAATCTTGATAGGATAATTATCTGACTGGTCGACTTTACCTGTGCCTGACCCAGACTTTTCATTCGCCCGGAACGGCTCCTTGCATACGTCACAAACGAAATCGTACGAATTTTTCCGGACGGATTTCGCCCATTTTTTCGCCAGACTTCCTCGAACAACGCGCATGAGCGGCGACCGAAGCCCACGGGGCTTCTTTACTTTGGACCTGCAGTATTCTCTGCGTACGTGCGTAACCTTTGTCGTTCCGGACTCTTTTAACGAGTCTATGTACTCTTTTGCGTCATCAAACGCCGATTCATCTGACGTGGCTGACAATCCGAAGTAAATACCCGTTGGCGGTAGATCCGTAATCGCCATGGTTGTAATCACCATCGTGCTCTCATTCATGTAACACTGAGCATTCAGATCAAGGCATCTCAGTATCCGGAATTGATCCAGATCGCTCAGAGATTGAAGCATTCCTTCGTCAAATAGAACATCGTCTACAATCAGATCAATCGATACGCCGCGCTGATGGGCCTCTTGCAGCTGCCCGGCAAGCTTTTTCGAAAATCTAGGTGAAGATGAAACGAGAACGAGATTATCTTCGGCATCGACGACAATCTGCTCGATCAGTCTTACGGTACTGGTCGAAGTCAGAAAATGAATCACTTGTCAAAAAGTCTTCCTGTGGTCACGAATGCTTCATGCCAACATCCTCACCTTGTTCGTACCCATGGGGAGCGGTAGGAATTCAGTCAGGTGCTGCACAGAGCCAACACCTGTATCGGTGCCGACCTGTGCTGCCTTTAACCCGGTGGGCGCGGTATCTGATCTGCGCTAATTGCGGGTGAGTCTTTTGTATTTAATACGATGCGGTTGATCGGCCTCGGCGCCAAGTCGCTTTTTCCGATTCTCTTCGTACTCAGAGAAGTTACCGTCGAACCAGTACACCTCGCTGTTTCCTTCGAACGCAAGAATATGGGTTGCAACGCGATCAAGGAACCAACGATCATGCGAAATGACGACCACGCATCCCGCAAAGTGAAGGAGTGCCTCTTCGAGAGCCCGAAGCGTTGTGACATCCAGATCATTCGTTGGTTCGTCAAGAAGCAGCACGTTCGCACCCTCTTTCAACATTTTCGCGAGATGGACCCTGTTGCGTTCTCCACCAGATAGTTCTCCGACTAATTTCTGCTGGTCCTGCCCCTTAAAATTGAATCGACCCACGTACTGCCGATAGTGCACATCGCGACCGCCTATCGTAAGGAAGTCATGGCCATCAGAAATCTCCTGCCAGACAGTTTTGGAGTCATCCAGAGGCCGATCCTGATCGATGTATCCAATTTTTACAGTCTCTCCCAATTTGATGCTTCCTGAATCCGGTTGTTCAGTGCCCATAATCATCTTAAAGAGTGTGGTTTTACCGGCGCCGTTCGGTCCGATAATCCCGACAATGCCGTTAGGAGGCAATGAAAATGTCATGTTTTCAAACAACAGGCGGTCTCCAAATCCTTTCGACAAATCCTCGGTGGCAATTACGGTTTTCCCGAGACGTGGGCCCGGTAGAATGGGAATCTGGATATCATCATCACGCATTTCACTTTGTTTTGCCACCATCTCATCATACGCAGCCAGCCGGGCCTTGCTTTTCGCGCGACGTCCTTTGGGCGACGTCCTTACCCATTCCAACTCTTCTTTTAATGCGCGTTGTGTCTTGGATTCGTGCTTCTCCTCCACGGCAAGGCGCTGCTGTTTTTGCTCCAGCCAGGATGTATAATTTCCTTCAAACGGAATGCCAGAACCACGGTCCAGTTCGAGAATCCATCCGGCCACATTGTCCAGGAAGTACCGGTCATGCGTGACGGCGATAACGGTCCCCGTATATCGGGCCAGATGCTGTTCCAGCCATGCCACGCTTTCGGCGTCCAGGTGATTCGTAGGCTCGTCCAACAGCAATACGTCTGGCTCCTGCAACAGCAGGCGGCACATGGCAACGCGTCGTTTTTCTCCTCCGGACAAATTGGTTATCGGAGAATCAGATGGTGGGCACCTCAGAGCATCCATCGCCATTTCGAGTTTACTCTCGATATCCCATGCTCCGACCTGGTCGATCCGGTCCTGCAGCTTTGCTTGCTCCGCCAACAACGCATCAAAATCTACATCTGGCTCAGAAAAACGGGCACTGACCGCGTTGAACTTTTTTATCAGACCAACGGCCTCCGATGCGCCTTCCTCAACAATCTGCAAGACCGTTTTATCAGGATCCAAATATGGTTCTTGTTCTAGATATCCGAACGTCGTGTTTTTATTGCGATCGATCTGTCCCAGATAATCATCGTCTAATCCTGCTATAATCCGGAGCAGGGTGCTTTTCCCGGACCCGTTCAGCCCAAGAACACCAATTTTAGCGCCGTGAAAAAAGGACAGGTATATATCTCGTAACACCTGCTTATTGGTCGACCGGTACACTTTACCGACGCCAATCATGGAAAAAATTATTTTCTGATCGCTCAACGATTCCACCTGATTTTTAAAGATGCCCCTATGTAGTGACTGAGGCCGATATTGTTCGTTCAGATCCAGCGAAATCGACATGAGACGCCCGAAAGGAACGGCTACAGACTCATTGTGGTCATCCAGATATAGTCGCTGAGCATTATCTGTGATCATCAGTTCAAAAATAGACGGGCTGCCATTTTTTCGGTGTGCGTCCTTTTCTTATCTACAGGAATTACTGAGCACAACAATCCCCTGACGCGACCATGGAAAGCCAGCATCAACTACGAGACGCATTTGAACGCAAAGTCGACATCTTGGGCCGACGCAGTTCTGCAGGGGTTGGTACTTCTGTCACCCGTGTTACCGTTACCGCTGGCCTACAGTGCGCCATCACGTCCGGAAAATGGACGTTTAAATCGGACATGGGTATCGCCGATGGAGGCCTGGGAAACGCGCCCACTCCGGGAGATTACTTGCGCTGCGCACTCGGAACTGATCTGGCCACATCCTATATGTTATGGTCGTCCCGGATGGAAATCCAGATCGACGCCCTGTCCGTCAGTGTCGAAGCTGACTACGACAAACGCGGTGCATTCGGAATCGGTGACGCATCTCCGGAATATATCCGGTTACGTTACCGCGTAACGGTGCAATCGCCGCATTCTCAGACGGACTTATTGGACATGATGGATGTGGCCGAACAGCACTGTCCGAACCTGCAACTCCTCAGAAACGCGCCGAAAATAGATCGAATCGTGCGGATTGATGCCGCTCCCGCGGGCCAATCAGAGGAAAAACAGTAACGTGTAAATCGTCGACTTAGTCGGCAATCACGTTTTCTGCCTGTGGACCTTTAGGACCTTGCGTAACTTCCATCGTTACGGCTTGCCCTTCAGCAAGGGTTTTGAACCCGTCCATCTGTACTGCATTGTGGTGTACAAAAACATCTGGACCATCTTCTCTTTCGATGAATCCGTAACCTTTTGCGTCGTTGAACCATTTAACGGTTCCTGAAACTCTTTCGCCTGACATAACAACCTCTAATAAAAAAAACTATGCCGAAAAAAATCGGCCTTCTTGGTGAAGCATAAGACGTTATAAAATCATTTCCAAGCTTTTATATCGTGAAATCGAGTCAGCACCACTCTGAAATCGAGAATTCGGTAAACCTACACAGGTTTTCGGTGCTTTGCGTAACTCGATATATATGGAAAATCGAATAGCGGACAAACTGCCTGATTCCAACGTGCGATGTGGCCCGTGCAAAATGACGACGGATTGCGCCAGAGGTGATCGGCTCGCACGACCCGGCGAAGCGGCGGAGTTAAAGCGAATTGAGTATTATCCGTCCTGCGCCGACCAGTGAATACATCAGAGCCACCGTTGCTGCGCAACCCAGAAAGAAAAAGAACCAGTTTAATTCGACGCCCGGGGCACTCGGCGGGATCGCTTCTACAGCATCGAGAATGAATTAACTGCCCACCATTTCGGGAGACACAGAGAGCGAAACACCATTCGTGACAGTAGATGAGTGCGGTATCTGAATCCGGACTGGCTCCACAAATGGTGCCATCAACAACCCGGCCGGGAGCGCAAAAAGTAAAAGGGTACTCAAGACAAATCGACCTTGGGCCGCCAGCTTCAGATTCCTTTTTCTTAGGATCACGTAAAGCGGGGCGGCAACGACCGTCCAGATCAGAACCGGTATCCATATTGCCTGCAGAGGCAGTTTGCCGAAATTCGACATGATATCTACAAGATCTACCATGATCCACCTCCGCGCTCTTGCTGCCGTATTTGCATCTCCTCAATCAAGCGCTTCATCTCGGCATAATCTTCGGAACTGATCGGCTCGTTATTAACCAGAGACTTAACCATCTCGAGCGCTGAGCCACCAAACACTTTGTCGAGAATGTTTGAGAGAAGACTGTGTCGAACGTCATCCGGTCGCCTGGCGGCACTATATATGTAAGCGCTTCCCTCTTTCTGGAATCCCAGATATCCCTTATCAGCAAGCTTTTTGAGCTGACTCATAATCGTTGTGTAGGCAACCTGTCGCTTCTGAAGGGCCAATTGATGAATGTCTGCGACACTGGCACGTCCAGACTCCCATACCAGGTTCAGTAGCTCCATTTCAGACTCTCCCAGAGGCGCCAGAGACGGTTTTCTACGCATTTTTCGTACCCTCGCCGGCCTGTCGACCGATCTACTAGACATGAAGTACTATATAATTCGTACTATATATGTAGTATTCCCGAAAAAGGTTTCACTGTGCTGCACAAAACACGTGGCGACGGACTATTCGGATCTATTGACTTTGAACAGTCGCACTGTCCCAACTTGGCATTCCAGCGGCGTTTATCGCCCAGACCGACAAGACGGCCCGGAGCGAAACGTCGGAAAGTGAGATCCGGGGGGTACTTGTTTCCTCAATCCGATCCGCAAGGCCTTCTGTTCGGACTAACACGCGATATCCCGTAATGCCCGACTCTACAGCCGGGGTCCACGACAATTCTACCGACTCGCCCGAACGAGTCATCTGAAAATCGGTAAGCCGTGAAGGGCTGGAGGCCAATAACATAATCGTGGCCGTCGTTGTTTTGCTGACTTCGGCTACCAATTGATGGTTGATCGTTTCCAGAACATCGTGTGTCTGATGATAGTGCGGGTTGGCCAGAATCGGGTACGATCCTATCCCCCCGACGATGTCACCGTACGCCTCGTAATATGCATGCGCATCGGTTCTTTTGTAATACCGCGCGTCGTACGTAATCAGATCGGTGAATAACATCGCAGCACCGTGCTGAATATCTCTAATACCATCATTCGAATACCGGATGGTGTTGTCCAGCCTGTTGTTATTGGCATATCCGACCATATCATTATTCAACGCACCAACAATTTGATCTCCATCGGCAACAGCTCGCCGCACAAATTCCCGGCTTCCCAGCAGACCGGCCTCTTCGCCGGTAAAGAAGGCGAATTTGATTGTCGCGGGTTGTGGCATACCGGCCATAACCCGGGCGGCCTCGAGTAACGCTGCCGTACCGGACGTATTGTCATCCGCGCCAGGACCACGCTCTACGGAATCAAAATGACTACTGATTACATATATCAGATCGGCGTCCACAGATCCTTTTAGCGTCGCGATGACATTAGCTGATTGGATACCCGGGCGAGGTTCAAACCACTGCAGTTCCGGCTTATAACCAAACGACTCTAATGTCTTGGTGAGGTATTCGATCGCGCGTGCATTCCCGGGCTGCGTAATGAATTTCGATCCGAAAGCAAAGAGAGCTTTTTCGTATCCATATATACGGGAAGTCGAAACAGAGGCAACTGCCTCCCTAACAGAAGCGGCGACTGGGCGAAATAACTCTTCACCATTTCGTTTTAGTCGGGCTTCAACCGCCCGGTTTTCGTCGATCCGGACTTGGAGATCCTCCGCCGATATAAACCGGTTCAGGTCTACCAGATACAATCCTCTTTCGGGCGAAATTGTATCACCATCACGTTCCGAAACGATCAATATTCGCTGCCCCGTTCTGTCAACAACCCAGTCGTATTCTGGGGCGACGGTTCTGACGGTATTATTGTGAAACAGTCGCGTCGACTTACCCGATTCAAGGTCATGCAGGTAAGACCGACGGTGTCGCCCTTCACCTTTTACGGATAATATTGTGTTTGCATCCAGGAATTTTGGAAATAGATCGTGCTGGACATCGTGCGTAAGTTGTCTCGGGCCTGCGTCTCCGGAGGATACCACCATCAACTCCCAGTTCTCACGAATCATCTGCTGAAATACAACAGTCTGTCCGTCGGGCGAAAGGGCAAGGTTTTCAATACGACTCGATGATTCATAAACAATGGTCGGTTCGCCGCCGACGCGTATCACATATATTTGGTAGTCACCATCTTGAGTGTCTATAAACGCGACCGTTTTTCCATCAGAAGATGACACGGGATCGTGGCCCTGAAATACGTCGACAGCACCTGATTCCAGGT
>SMXK01000071.1 GCA_004356265.1 Bacteroidota bacterium | reverse complement strand
GACGGATGTTATTGGCTGAGATTCATGTACAGTCAATCTTGCTTATGAGTTTCGAAACCGGATCTGATTTTTCACCCGTGACGGAGATTTCTATCCGTATCTCACTACTTTGCGATTAATCGATTTTCAAGGTTACACGTACTGCTGTGCCACACGTAATGCTCAACAATAAACTTTTTCGGTAACCGCCCGGCAGTATGAAGACGCAAGGAAAATCGGAATTTGGCGACTTGCTTCGGGCGACCGTAATGACCTCGTTGTTGTGTACCGTTCTGACCGCCTGTATAACACCTGATTCAAACGTCGCCCGAGTTCAGACTATCGAGCAGTTAAAATTTCTGGTTGCAAAGATTGAACACTCATATGTGGAGTCTAACCGGGTAATGGGCCATATGGATCGTGTTCGTCGCGCCGATCAACGGGTCGATATTCTCGCCAGAAATTATGCGATTGTGCTTAATGCGCACGGCCGTCTTGCCGGATCAGCCGCTCTGCAGGTTCGGGAAATAGACGGCAGCTATCGCTCCACAAGTACGCTTCTGAGGGCACTTATCACGGCGCGAGATCTTTTATTGTCGGATTACAGGTCGATTGCATCGCGGTTACGAGAACTATGCCAACCTGACGCCTTGTTGCAGTCTGAATTCGATCATTTTCTGTCCGACTGATGTCGAAAATGATGCTGAATATGGTGTTTCTGAAGTATCTGAAAGGAGCCGTCTTGTACGTACCTGGTTTTCTTCTCGTGATAGGAGCCACGATTCCGCAAGTCGTTTGTGGGCAAACTGGTTCTACCACGTCTGACTCGCTGAAATCCTATGATTTATCGGGTATCGTGGTTGGCGCCGAGCAGGACAGCCTGTTATCACGACAGTCGGTGCGGAGAATTCGGCTCGTGGACCTGGATCAACAACACGCTTTGTCTGCAGCAGGTCTCGTGCGATTGATTCCGTCGGCTTTTTTACAGACTAATTCGCGTGGGGAGTCTCTGATCTATATCAGAAACTCCGGGGAGCGAC
This sequence comes from Bacteroidota bacterium, assembly GCA_004356265.1. GTDB lineage: Bacteria > Bacteroidota > Rhodothermia > Rhodothermales > UBA10348 > N075bin62. Next base: position 7,303 of record SMXK01000071.1, on the reverse strand, counting down.
AGGTGGCGATCTTTCTTGACGGGGCCTTAATAAACGTACCGTGGGATAACAGGGCAGATTTGAGCATGATTCCGGGATCTGTCGTAGGCGGGTTTGAGGTTTCTGTCGGAGCGCCATCGGTTCGGTTCGGGCCCAATGCCATTGGCGGAGCGGTCAATATCCTCCCTCGGAATCTCGCTCGACAGGGATCGCTGACAGAGGTTCAAATTCAGGCCGGTAGCGTTCGAACGGGATTCACATCGGGTACATTCATGTCCCGATCGGATCGTTCTTCGATTCTCGTATCAGGGGCCTACTCGAAGATGAATGGAGCTGTTCTTTCCACAGACCACGCTCTTGAATACAGCCAGGATGATCCGGATGTGAGGACGAACACCGATCGGAGGCTCGGGAATCTGTATTTGCGTTTTACCCGTGTTATAAGTGAGTCGTGGAACTTCGGACTATCCATGCTGCATGTTAATGGGCGCAAAGGTGTAGCGCCGGAAGGACATATTTCCCCAGAAACAGATCCAGTGAGGTTCTGGAGGTATCCTGACTGGACAAATTCTATGCTGATTATTAATGCAGCAGGGCAGCCCGCTGGAAAAACGATCATAAACGCGACAGGTTGGTTGGGTCGATTTGCTCAGCGAATCAATTCCTATGCATCGGCCAATTATGATATCGTGGTTGAATCCGAAGATGGTCTTGACCGATCAGTCGGTGGGCGGGTGTTATCAACCACCCGAATTCCTTCAGGATCTATCAACTTTGCCCTTCATTTTGCGACGTCCGGGCACCGGGATATCACCACCCGCGGCGACCAGACTGATGCTTCGTTCAATTACAGGCAGAACCTGTATTCCGTGGGCGCTGAGTATGGTCTTCGACTTTCGGACAATTCGGAAATATCCGTTGGGGCAAGTCTTGACGGAGCCGCATTCCCTGAAACTGGTGATAAACCGGCGCATGAAAGAATGTCCGCTCTCGCGTTTACCGGATCATTCGAGACGTTGATCGAAGGCGGGACGTCGACGACAGAAAGTGGGCCGACAACCCGGTTCTCGGCTCGATTCGGTAAGAAGTCCCGATTCCCGACGATGCGCGAATTGTTTGGTGAGTCTCTTGAGACGTTTGTGCTGAATCCGAATTTAAAACCAGAATCTGCCTGGCTTGCTGATGTGACGCTCGGACGTTCGTCGTTTAATTTATCCGGCGAGATGACTCTGTTCGCGAGGCGTACGGTCGATACCATTGATCGAATCAACGTTGTGGGTGATGGCGTCAAAAAACGATTGAGGGTTAATCTTAATGGAAGTCGCGTTTTTGGAGCGGAAGTGATCGGTAGAGTTAGAATTGCAACAGGGCTTGTGGCTGATGCCCATTTCATGTGGACCAGATCCACTGCGCTTCTCGACGAGGGAAGCCGACATTTGAATGAAAAACCAGATGTCCTTTCGACGATTTCATTTCAATATTCGATGCGGTGGGGAGGTAGTCTGCGGGCGACCGGGCAGTACACTGGATTGGCGTATAGCCTTGCGCCAGACAACACTCAAATCAGTTTGCCCACGTCACTGGTGCTGAATCTCAGAATGTCGCTTCGCCGGTACTTTAGGACATCACTTCTGTTCGTCGAGTTTTATGCGGGTGTCAACAACGTGGGCGATGTTCTCGCGTTACCTCAAGCCGGTCTGCCCGCACCAGGGCGTGAGTGGCTTGTTGGGTTGAGCACATCGATCTGATTGGCGTGGCTCCTAATCAACCGTACGGATGCTCTCGAAACTGCTGGCTACTGGAGGTGCTGCGAACCAGATTTTAGTCTCGCCCCAGATTTGTTTAAATAAATCGCTGGCTCGATACCTGTTTAAATGGTCTTCAGAGTCCCACAAGCTATATGTCGAAAAGATATTGTCGTACTGTTTGTGGCGCCATAGTTCAACATGTCTGCACCCATCTGAGGACCTGATCAGATGGGAGGTTTTGTCAAACAACTCTATGAAGTCAGCCGCGCGGTCGGGGTGAAACGTAAGCTGTACAATTCGAATGATCATGACACAATGCGGCCTGCGGCCTCTGTGAGCTCCCGGCATAGAGATCTGGCGGCTGTTGCCGCAGCGTCTGCAAAGTCGGGTCCGGTGGAGGCGTAAATAATTTTCCTGCTGCTGTTGATGAGAAGCGGGCCGCTCCCGGCCGCGGCAAAGACGTCAGACGCGGAAGCGCCCTGGACTCCGACGCCCGGAATAAGGAAAGGTGTTTCAGGACAGAGAATGCGGAGAGAAGCCAGGCTATCCAGATCCGTTGCACCGACAACCAGGCCCGCAGCACCTGGTGATTCGGCTCCCAATCGGACACAATCAGCCGCAACTCGATGGTACAGAGGCACGCCATCGGTCTCCAGCAGCTGATAGTCATTTCCTCCCGGATTCGAGGTACGCGCGAGTACGAATGCAACCTTCCCGGAGAACATCAGGAAGGGTCTGATTGAATCGGATCCCATATATGGGGCGACAGTGATCGAATCAAAGTTTAGATCTTCGAGAAGCGCTTTTGCGTAAAACCTCGCGGAATTGCCGATGTCACCTCGTTTGGCATCGGCAATCGTAATAATCTCCTCAGGGATCACGTCCAGTACATCTTCAAGCACTGCGGGCCCGTGCCGACCCAGTGCTTCAAAAAACGCCAGATTCAGCTTGTACGCTGACGCAAATGAGGCCGTTGACTCGATTATTGAGACACAGAATTGCCGTACGGCCTCATCAGGTGACATTTTTTCGAGCAAAGATGCAGGCAATCGACCCAGGTCCGGATCAAGGCCGACGCATAGAGATGCACCGGTAAACTGTTGTCTGGAATGAAGCTTATCTCTGAATCTCAAAAGATTGAACCGAATTCTACATTTAAAATTGATTACTGTATGCCGAATATAGCCATATATATTGACGCGAGATCTGAAGGCAATTACGGAGATCTTGATAAACCTTCAACGTCGGATATCGTCTAAAACCCGACAATTAAAAAATCGCTTGGATACCGATTCTGTATCTATGTTCGACAATGCTGTTTATGCCGAACGTCTGCAAATTAGCATAGTATCCAGATCAAATTTTATTAGACGGTTATGGGATTCGACAATCTGAAGCTTAAGAACGTGTCAGCAAGAGATCTAAAGTTAATTGCTGATATTGAAAAAATGATGGGTCCGGAGCCTGAAACGATGGGCTTCGCCAAAAACATGTTCTGGGGTCGTTTTCAGGAAGAAATGGTCGTGCCTTATCCAGAAGTCTCCGCTGATGAAAAAGCTGAGTGCGACGCTTTGTTGGTGATCCTTGAGGATTACTTGAAGAACGAGCATCCCAGCATTCAGATTGATCAGGAAGAGCGAATCCCACAGTGGTGCATCGACAAGTTGTTCGATATGGGCGTAATGGGCATGACCGTGCCTGTTGAATATGGTGGACTTAATCTCGGTATATCGAGTTACAACCGGGTGCTGGAGATGCTGGGCGCGTATTGTGGATCCAGCGCGGTAATGGTCTCTGCGCACCAGTCGATCGGCTGCAAAGCGATTATGCTGTTTGGCACAGAAGAGCAGAAAAAAGTATTCCTTCCAGGAGTTGCCCGACAATATCTTTCAGCTTTTTGCCTGTCTGAACCGAACGTGGGATCAGACGCTGCAGGTCAGGAAACGCGTTGTGTATTATCGGAGGATGGAAAATATTTCATCCTGAACGGCGAGAAAAAGTGGAGCACGTCTGGAGCGATAAGCGGTGTTTATACCGTTATGGCAAAGCAAATGGTCGTTGATCCAAAGACAGGGAAGGAAAAGGAAGCGGTTACTGCTCTGATTTGCACGCCCGACATGGACGGAATAGACGTTTTTGAGAACAATCGGAGTAAAACCGGCATTCGCGGTACATGGCAGGCACGAATTCGGTTCACGGATGTCCGGGTGCCTCGAGAGAACGTATTACACAAAGAGGGGCGCGGCCTTCAGGTTGCACTTACGTGCCTGAATTTCGGTCGTTGTACACTTTCGGCCGGTGTTACAGGTGGGGCGAAACGAGCCATGGATCAGAGTATCAAATGGGTCCAGACGCGATATCAGTTTGAACGCCCTCTGGCTGATTTTGAGCTTGTCCAGATGCGCATTGCACGCATGTCTGCCTATTGTTTTGCGATGGACGCAGCGCTGTATTTAATGACCGGAATGTTGGATCGGGGAGATTCTGACATCATGGTCGAAACGGCTATTACTAAAGTACTGTGTTCGGAATTAGGCTGGCTGGTGATCGATGACGCCATGGAAATCATGGGTGGTGAAGGATATGTAGCCGAAAATGAACTCGAGCGCGTCTGGCGAGATAATCGAATTCACAGGATCGTGGAAGGTTCGAACGAAGTCATGTTACCGTTCATCTTCGCATACGGCGGCAAACAACTGGCAGAACAGATGTTCGGTATCCAGGACGCTGTAAACTGGGATTCAGAGCGTGATACTCGCGCAAACATTCGCAGGATCGCTTCGAACCTTGCTGATCCGCGATTTCTCAGGCGTGCAATTCCCCTGGCTGCGCAGCTTTTTGCGGGAATTCGTCCGTCTGCACCGAGAATTGAGACTGTTGACGAATCTCTTTCGGAATATTCGGGTCGCTTGTCTCGTTTGATCCGCAAACATTCGCACATGTTCAAAATGGCGAGTAAGTGGTATCGCGAGGATATCGTTACTAAACAGACGGTTCAGGCCAGACTGGCGAACAGTGCTGTTTATCTGTTCGCATTATCTGCGTCGCTGGCGAAAATGGACTCGCTGGTCAGATCGAGCAAACGGTCGCTGGAATACATGAGAGATTCCACCGCTTTTGAGCACGCCTTTGATCTGTTGGAGAAAATGGTGAACGAAAACCTGGGGGACATCCGGTCCAGATCAGATGTCAGCATGGCCAGAGCTGCAGAGGCCGCTCGTCAACATAACGACTCGCTCCCCAATAAAGACTTTTACATCCACGAAGAATCGCCTATTGCGAAAGGAACCGGAAAGAAAGTAAGGCCCGAACTGTTTAAGTCTTTCAAAGTGGAAGACAAACAAACGAGTTCGACCTCACCTGTTATCAAACCGGTAAGCGCCGGAGACGGGTTTGTCGATGATGCTGATATCCGTAAGGAGATCAAAGGAAAGTAGGACACGCAATTACATCAGCAGCATTATCGCAGAAGTGTCATTCTCCTGGTCAGGCTGCCCGAGGGAGTTTGCAGTCGGTACAAATAGGTACCGCTCGCCAAGCCGGTAGAGTTGAACTCAACTTCGTGGGTGCCAGCGGCAAGAGTGGCATCCACAATCGCCCTGATTTTCCGCCCTGCAATGTCAAAAACATACAATTTGGTCATTCCTGGTTCATCCAGCGTGAATCGGATCCGAGTGGTCGGGTTAAACGGATTCGGGTAATTCTGTTCGAGTGTGAACGATTGGGGTATTCCGGGGGTGTCCGTAGAGACTGTCGACGGGTTTTCGATGAATGGAATCATATCATAAACCGAACCAAAAACAGCCGCCACGTCGGATTCAGAAATGCCGAACCAATCATTTAAAACGGTGGCGTACACACGTCGGAAATCAGTAGTGTGCTCCATATTTCCGGATTGATCGACGTCTTCGAGGTTGGAATGTTCACCGAAGATTCCACCGGCCACGCCTGGCCCGAATAGAAATAATGGCGCTGCCGTACCATGATCGGTACCAGCCGAGCCGTTCTGATCAATTCTACGGCCGAACTCAGAAAAGGTCATCACCAGCGCATTGTCCTGGTATCCTGAAACCTGAAGATCCTCAAGAAAAGCGGCCACGCTTCTGGACAGGTTGTCCAATAAGGTGGTGTGTCGACTGAGTTGATTCGAGTGCGTGTCAAATCCAGACAAGTTGACGTGGTATATTCGCGTACCAAGATTTCCTTTGATCATCTGCGCGATAACGGCCAGGTTTTCACCCAGAGATGAATCCGGGTATTCGACGTCATTGGTTCCGCTCTGAGCTGCTGTCTGAATTGCTGACGCATACAGATACGAGTCATTTGCGATAGAACGAACAAATGATATCTCGTTTCCGGCGTTACCTGGGGGGACGTTATTCTCGTCAAATGCCTTACCGGTATTCGCAATTTGACTGAACAATTCAACGTTTAAAAGCGACATCCCCAAATGGGAATCCAGACCCTGAAATAACAAGGGAGAATTGCCACCAACTTGCATCGCCAGAGGATACTGAAGCGGTTCAGCCTGAGCATCCGGATACATTTTCTCCAGTGACCGACCGGACCACCCGGTATTTCCCAGAGACTCGAAATCGTTGCCAGTCACCCAAACATCTGTAGACTGAAAATGCGAGAGTTTTGGCGACGGGTATCCTATTCCCTGGATAATTGCCATATTTCCGTCGCCAAACACCGATTCCAAGGGCGCCATCGCCGCATTCATCCCGTACTCGGGCGATATCGAAATCGTCTGGTTCGCAGGAATTGCCAGCGACGGGCGGGCATTGTAATAGAGGTCATTCGTGACAGGTATGATTGTGTTTAAACCGTCGTTTCCACCACTCAGCTGAATCATCACCAGGACACGGTCGGAGTCACTATTGTAAATTTGCTGTAATAGCGGCGTTCCGGCGAGCGCTCGAATGGGCGTTCCTGCCACGGAAATAGCGGCTCCGGCGGCTGCAAGGCCGAGTCCCTGCATAAACTGACGTCGGCTCCAGGTAGAATGATCTTCGTCGTGAGCGTGCCCCTCGGTTAACGAAATGGCCCGTTTCGACTCATCTTCGATGTGATTACACATAACTTAATAACACGTAGCTTAAAAACAATTGGCTGAGGCTGACTGATACAGGGCGCTTTAACTGCAAAGCGCAAAATCTGTGGGAGTTGATTCTCAAGCGTACCTCATGTGAGCTGAAATTCCGGGTATTTCAAGATCAACTGTACAAAAGACTGGACAGTATTGCTGGCACCATTGTTTTGCAGATTCCATTCATACCACGGCTGACCGGCAAGGAATGCTTTTGCAAGATTTCTAACGTATGCAGGGGCATTCACGATATCTGTCGGAACAGGAAACATGTCCAAATCACCCCCGAAATCGTCTGTTACCGCCTGAATTTCTACGGTTTCAAGTGGAAGACCCAAAAGATGGCTGGCGATTGCAGTCGGCAGGTAAAATGCGGCAAATGCATCCGAAGGGCTGTGCAATTCCGAAGCGAATTGAATAAAGTCAGGATCCGGATAACCTCCCGTTCCGGCCGACAAAGCATCTGTCGCAAGCCAACGCATGG
>SMXK01000070.1 GCA_004356265.1 Bacteroidota bacterium | reverse complement strand
GTCCGCCACTCACGATTTCCAAGTCTGATGTGGATGCTGGCCTGGCCATGTTGAGGTCAGCCATTAATAAAGTCTCCTGACTGGTTTATTCCGCGTCTTCTGTTGTAACGTCATCATCATCATCGTCGTTGTCGTCAGCTACTACCCGGCTGACGTCGGCGATGGCGTCGCCTTTTCTCAGATTGATCACCCGGACGCCCTGGGTATTTCTGCCCATGGAACGGACTCCGGATATCTTGAACCGGATCATGGTACCCTTCTCGGTCGAAATCATAAGGTCGTCTGATTCAAGCACCCCTTGGATCGAGACCAGCGGACCCGTTTTAGCGGTCGCCTTCATGGTTATGATACCTTTACCGCCTCTGGCCTGAATTCTATATTCGTCCAACGTGGACCGTTTTCCGTATCCATTGGCGCTGATGGCAAGTAATTCGCGGGAATCGTCGTACATGACGACCATGCCCACAACGTGCTCGTCTTCTGCTATTCGAATACCCCTGACACCCCGTGTATTTCGGCCCATTGGTCTCGCATCGGACTCGTTGAATCGAATGGCCTTCCCACTCGAAGCGCCCAGAACAACGTGGGCAGATCCGTCGGTGATTTGAGCATCGATCAAGGCGTCATTTTCGTCCACCGCGATCGCGATAATTCCATCTGCACGAGGTCGACTGAATAATTCAAGGCTGGTTTTCTTCACCTGGCCACGTTTGGTAGCCATCAGGACGAAATGCGAGTTGAGGTAATCGGAGCTTCTGAAATCTGCTTTACTGACGGCAAGAACCGCGAGTACCCTGTCCTCAGGAGATATCTGTATGAGATTGCGTATTGAGCGACCCTTGGCCGTTCGCCCGCCCTCTGGTATTTCAAAGACCCGCAACCAATAACATCTTCCGTGGTCGGTGAGAAAAAGGAGATAGTCATGATTTCGCGACACAAACAGCCGCTCGACATAATCTTCGTCGCGCATACCTAACCCTCGCACGCCGATCCCGCCGCGTCCTTGTTGTTTATACTCAGACGCACTCGTCCGTTTTACCAGTCCCTGGTGCGAAATGGTTACCACGACCTGATCATCTTCGATCAGATCTTCGATAATGATGTCGCCACCACCGGTATAGTCGATTTCTGTTCTCCGGCCATCATTAAATTTGTCCCGAACAGCCGCCAGCTCAGTTTTAATGATTTCCATTCGAAGACCAACATCCGACAGAATGCCTTTGAGCCTCTCAATTTCTTTAACTACAGCATTATACTCGTCGACTATTTTTTGTCGCTCAAGCCCGGTCAGCTTATTCAGCCGGAGATCCAGAATGGCCCGCGCCTGGAGTTCTGACAAGCTGAACATGGGTGAGCCAGAGGTGGGTAAACTGAGTTTCTCAAGCTGGGCTGTCGTGAGTTTTTCTGGAAACATGCCTGACATCAGATTCTGTCGTGCTGAATCAGTATCAGAGGAGTTTCGAATTATCGTAATAACCGCGTCCAGATGGTCGAGTGCAATCGTCAGGCCTTCGAGGATGTGGGCCCGTTCTTCGGCTTTCCTGAGCTCATATTGCGTCCGTCTGTTGACAACCTCATGGCGATGTTCCACATAATAATGGATCAGCTCCTTCAGGTTCAAAGTCCTCGGCCTCCCGCCAACAAGGGCAACAACGTTGACTCCGAATGTCCACTGCATCTGAGTGAATTTATACAGCTGGTTTTCGATGACCAGCGGCACCGCGTCCTTTTTTAACTCGATCACGATTCGCATGCCGTCCCGATCACTTTCGTCGCGGAGGTCGCTGATCCCTTCAATTTTCTTATCCCTCGCGAGCATCGCAATTTTTTCTATCAGGGAGCTTTTGTTCACCTGATATGGAATTTCCGTAACGATCAGCGCATTTCTTCCGGGTCGAATTTCTTCTTCGTTCACAACGGCGCGCATTATCACACGGCCTCGACCAGTGTGATAGGCTTCACGCACGCCTGAGTGCCCGTAGATAATGCCTCCCGTGGGGAAGTCAGGAGCGGGAATGTATTCGATCAGTTCATCAATCGTGATATCGTTATTTTCGATAAACGCGATTGTGGCATTGACCACTTCGGTCAGATTATGCGGTGGAATTTTCGTCGCCATTCCGACGGCGATACCATCAGATCCATTGATCAGTAAATTCGGTACCGCAGCAGGCAATACTTCTGGCTCTTTAAGCGAACCATCGAAGTTGTCCCGGAAATCAACCGTATCCTTGCCAAGATCTTCGAGCATTTCCTCCGAAAGCTTCGTCATCCTCGCTTCGGTATACCGCATAGCCGCTGCTGAATCACCATCGACAGAACCAAAGTTACCCTGGCCGTCTATGAGCGGGTAACGCATCGAAAAATCCTGCGCCATCCGGACCATCGAGTCGTACACGGCTGTATCACCATGAGGATGGTACTTACCAAGCACTTCACCGACGATACGTGCACTTTTCTTGTAAGCCGTTCCAGCCCCCAGGCTCAACTCGCTCATCCCGAACAGAACACGCCTGTGTACAGGTTTTAGTCCGTCGCGAACATCAGGTAAAGCACGTCCGACAATTACCGACATCGAATAATCGATGTACGAGGATTTCATTTCCTCCTCGATATTTATCGAGATGATGCGTTCTTCTTTATTCTCCATGCGTCTTGATTCTGTACATAAACTGGTCGTACAGTGGTATCAGACCGGGCCATACCAGCAATAATTCGGGTATCAGGCGGTCAGTATTTTATCTGGGAAAAGCGTGAAATACGAGTTGCGGTCGGCGGCAAAGATCTTGCGGCCTAAACATACCTGAAAGTACGGAAAAAGGGCCGGAAAAGCCATTTTATCAGGCCATTCAGAATGCACAAAATAGACATTCAGGGACATCGTGGTGCACGAGGATTAAGACCTGAAAACACCTTGGGGGCATTTGATTTAGCTGTCAGGCTAGGCGTCGATACCCTCGAATTGGATGTCGTTATTTCTAATGATGCAGAGGTGATCGTTTCCCATGACCGTACTATGTCTCCCGAGATCTGTTCTTGGCCGGATGGTAGGCCCGTTCTGGAGTCGGAATCATCATCGCTGATACTCTACCAGATGCCCCTTGACGAGATACAATTATTCGATTGCGGGCGACGCAAACACCCAGGATTTCCACATCAGGAGCAGATGCCGGCCAAGAAACCACTCTTGCGAGAGGTGATCCGGCAGGCGGATAACCTGGCAATAGAATTAGGGCAGCCGAAGCCACGATATAACATTGAGACAAAGAGTACTCCAGCCGGTGACGGGATTCTAAATCCGACCCCGGAAGAATTTGTGTCACAGCTTCTAGGGGTATTGTCTGAATTTGATCACGCTGCTCAGGCAATTTCGAAACGGTGTGTTATTCAATCGTTCGATATGAGGACCCTGCGGATTGTTCGATCTCACTACTCATCTTTCAAAACATCGCTTCTGGTGGAATATTCTGATTCAGACGCGTTTGAAAAGCAGATCGAGCGGCTCGGTTTTACCCCGGATATTTACAGTCCGGACTACAGAGTCGTAAGTCGTGCACTTATTGATAGCTGCCGGAAATTAAAAATCGATGTGTTGCCATGGACGGTAAACGATTCGGACGAAATGCTGCGCCTGGTCAAGTTGGGAATTTCCGGGTTGATAACAGATTATCCGAATCGGGCTATCGAGATATTCCGGAAGCGGGAGGGCTGAACCGGGCGCCAAGTTGTGCGCCAATGGCCTCGAGGTATTCCTGGTCAATTTGATCAAAGGCGTTCAGGATATCGGAATCCACGTCAAGGACGGCAAGAACCGCGCGGTCGTCCGTGATGATTGGTATTACAATCTCAGATTGAGTTGCGGTCGAACACGCAATGTGATCTTCTACGTCGTTCACATCGGGCACAAGTTGCGTTTTGGCCGTCCGGGCTGCGGCACCACAGATACCACGGGCGAACGGGATTTCCAGACAGCCGTGCCCGCCCTGGTACGGGCCCACCTGGAGGTGTCCCGGACTGGTGACTCGATAGAAACCCGTCCAGTGAAAGTGATCAAAGGTATTGTGTAATTCCGCCACCACAGTGGCCATAGCAGCGATTATGTCCGTAGAGTCATCTATCAATAATTCCAGTCTGTCTACCACACTTTCGTATCGATCTCGCTTGATGCTGTGGCTGAGCACGGGATTTTTGGCAGTTACCGATTTATTGATTGCCATGATCTGGGCTTAGGGAGGTGAGAATGGTTAATTCGAGTCAAACCAAATCGCCCTCAAACGAATTTTGGAATTACCTACGTACTTCTTTTATACAACTCGGCATAATTATTGTGCCAGTTTTACAAAATTTGATTGCCCCGGACCACAAAGGAAATAGTAATGGACACCCATATTATCTCTGCACAGCGAGCTGTAGGAATCATTGCCACCGCGCTGGCAGAAGCGTTTCCCTACACTGATTTCGCCGTCAGGCTGGAGGATCCGCTGTTGTCATCTGCGGATATCCGCGGTGTCGACGTGGTGTGGAGTTCCGGACCTGGTCGGGAACAGGTAGAAGATATTCTTGATCAGTATCAGAGTGTTTCCTGGGATCCGCTTACTGGCGTTTTGTCCAGTCGAACTCACTACAATGTGAGCAAAAATGGTGATCTGATTCGCGTGATGTATAATATTGACTACATCTTTTGCGACGGACCGGACGAAAGTACCATTACTGAGAAATCGGACAGGAAACCAAGGGCCTGTTAACACTTACTGAAAGCGTCCTGCCGTTGGCAAATTATTGTCCGGCAAGGCCCACGTAGTGTAGCGCCGTTACAGGAGTGGATGATAACGACGCCGGGCGACAAATTGCCCCGGCCCCGTGGGTATCGGGAGAAATTGGGTCACTCTGCGTTGTTTGTCGTTCATATGATTCTACCATATTTCTCTCCTCGCGCCGTGATTGACCCGATTTCGCGACGATACAGGATGGCTTCAGTAAGTGTTAACAGGCCCAAGCCCGAACGCGTCGTAACTATCGCACCGGAAAGATGAGTTACGGATAGATCTTTAGCTGTTTCAAGTAATTTAAAGGCATTGCATTATCGCGATGTCTTTTTTCTTTCCGTCTACTTCGCCAATTTCGTTCTGAATCCCAACCAACGAGAATCCGAATTGCCGGTGAAAGGCGATACTCAATTCATTTTCTGCCCAGATCTTAGTTACAATATGTCTGAAACCTTGTGATTTCGCGTGTTCAATCAGGCTCGTTTGAATGCTGCTTCCGATTCCCTGGCCCGTGTGAGAGCGGAATACGTAGACAGAAGTCTCACAAGCCACCCGGTAACCAGGTCGAGTGCTATAAGTCTTTACATTTCCCCAGCCGAGCACTTGATGGTCTGTTTCAGCAACAAAAATCGCTTCCCGTTGTCCGAGATCACACAGCAGATTAAGCGCGTCATCGTGGGTGAACGGATCAAGGTCCATGGTTGAATCTCTGGCTGCAATTGATTCGGAGTAGATTGCCGCTATTGAACTGGCGTCGGATTTCTCAGCGCGACGAACGGAGATGATGGGCATTATTGAATCCGATTTTCGAGAGTATTAACAGGCCCTGATGTAGTAGGACATTGTCAAGGTATGTTAAGAATAATTACATTGGGGCTGTTCAGTAATATGCCTGCCGGAGCAGAGTCGGGTATGTTCGACGATGGATCACCCTGATGTTCGCGAGTTTGGCCTTAGGCCGTATCGCCTGATACGTGATTCGTCGGGAGCTGCCACGATCTAATTGCGCGAGTTCGTCAACGGGATGTGTGTCCCCTGGATTGACTTTCGCATAGGGCCTTCGTGGATTCTCCAATCGGTTCCAACTCTGTCTCCGGAGGCAATTTCAGTTATGTGCTTGTTTCATGGCTGGATCAGGTGTGCGTGTGTTTTGGTTGTAATGCTGCCCAAAGAAAGCCAGCCAGTTCACGGGCCACAGCGACATTGGCCACCGATCTGGGTTTTCTGAAGGCAAGGGCATGGAATCGTTTGTAAAGCCGTTGCTGCGCTTTCCAGGCTGTGGCGATGACGTGCGCATCGACGCCCTCCTGTCTTTTCTTGAGCGCTCGACTTCGAGCCGGCTTTGCAGCGTATTTCCAGGCTGCCGATACAAGTGCCTTTCTCGCCCTTGTATTGCCCGTTTTCGTGATCGAGCCGCGATGCGTCCTCGCGCCCGAAGAATGTTCGCTCGGCACCATGCCCAGGTAGGCCATTAATTGTCGCGGCGAAGAAAAGCGGCGAATGTCGCCGAGCTCGGTGGCCAGCGTGAGCGCCGTCAACAGGGCCACACCCCGGAAAGCCCCGAGCAGTTTAACGGTCTCGCGGAATCGTTCGCCTTCGGCTTCGTGGGCAAGGTCGGTATCGACGGCAATGATCTGGCCTTCGAGATAATGAATCTCTTCGACCCACACCCGAAGGACCGTCTCGTCGGCGCCCTCTAGTGTAATTCTGTTCAGCCAGGCCCAAAATTTCTGAGTCCAGTTCTGTCCCTCGCGATAAACATGACCGCGCGATTCCAGGAGGCGTGTCGTGCGGTGCTTCGAGCGCGTGAGATCTTCAGAGAGTGTGAGGCGACAACGCACAAGCGCGCGCACCTGTTCGAGTTCGAGATCCGGAACTTGAACGGTCTCGAGAAGAGAGCCAGCGTACATCGTCGCCAGCTTTTCCGCATCGCGTCGGTCGGTCTTTATGCGCTCGCCAGCACGGCGAGGAATAGAGGTTGGAGCAATCACGGCACATTCCACACCCAGCGCACGCAGTTGCCGGTAGATCACATACCCGCACGACGAAGCCTCGTAACAGATTTCTGGTTCATAACCCGAGGCTCGGAGTGTGCGAACAAATCGCGCAATGCGATCAGGTATATTGTTAAACTGCCGAGCCGTACCCACCTCGCCGCTTGAACGGTCGAAGGTGCACGCCATGATCGTATCTTTATGAACGTCAAAGCCAACAATGATGGGGTGAAGTGTATGTGTAACCATGAGGACCAGAATGGATTGGTGAATATTGACCCGGAAGGATAAATATTCTTAACCACTTTGAGGTCCTGCTATAGTATCTAATTCAGAAAGAACTCGTACCCGCCGGCGATTTTGCGGTATCGGATATTAACCGCGGCAGACATGTCAATGAGTACGTCTTCGATCGAAGCGTACTGAGAGGGAAGGAGTGTAATCCTGCGATGGCGGATCGAAACAGGAGCCTCAAGACGAACATCGTACCGCCGAGATAGCTCGTTCAGGACCGTACCTATCGGCATATTCACGAAGTCGATGCCTCCATCGATCCAACTGAATGTGTTATCCGTAGTTGGCAGAATATTACCTACGTCAAGCTGAGTGTCAGCGCCGAGGCTGATTTTTTGCTCGGGGACCAGCTCAACGAAGACCGAGTTGTCATACCTGTGCGCAACCGCCACGCGTCCTTCCCGGACGCTGATTACCGATTGCGCTTCGATATCGCCAGGCCATGATCTGACAGCGAACGAGGTTCCCAGTACTGAGACACGCGTGTCAAACGTTTGCACAACAAAGGAGGTACCATCTTTGGAGACGTCGAATATAGCTTCTCCTTTCAGTGCAACGAGTCGCACATTGTCTCCAAAGGTATCACTGTACCTGATTTCAGATCCTGCTGAAAGATATCCGGACGATCCATCAGGTAGCTCAAATGCTACAGCGATCTGGGATCCAACTGGTGCAGAAATGACATGCACCTTGGCAGAGAGCACGAAACTGAGTGCAACCAGGGCCACAAGAGAGGCTGCAACCGCATATGTTCTGACGGTAAAAAGTCTCAATTTTGAGCGAATCGACAATTTAAACGGGCGATCTCGCACCAAACTGACACCGGGGACCTGTGCAACAGCCTCCATTATATATGTTTTCGTACGAGCTTTGAGAATCGGATCAATCGCGAGATCGGAATCAAGATCGGCTGTCTGATTCCAGGCCATACGTACATCGTCGTGCTCCGCTATATCAAAAAGCGAGAGGACATTTACAAGGTTTGAGGCCTTGTTGGTAATATGTCTATTTGAAGTCGTCACCGACTATCAGATCTTTGTCTTGAAACTCCTTGAGTTGCGAGCGTAAATATTGCAGCGCAAGGACTATGTGATTATTTACTGTTTTTGGAGCCAGATCCATCAATGTCGCAATTTCTTCATGGCTCAATCCCGTATAACGACTGAGAATGAAGGCTTCGCGCCGTCTGGTAGGCATTTGATCAATCCATACTCGGATTCTTGCCTGCAGATGTGCTGCATCAAGCTTTTCATCGGCCAATATGTCAAAGCGGACTGAGGGATGGTCTGCCTCCACGTCTTCCGATACGTGTCTTTTTTTCTGCCTCTCATGGTTGAGGGCATAATTCCGAACCATCTGATACATCAGGGCTCGCAAAGATCGTTCCGGATCAACATCTTCCCTGATCTGCCACAATTTCAGAAAAACGTCCTGAAGAATGTCAGAAGCCGCGTCCTTGTCCTGAACGATGTACATCGCATACCGAAATAGTGCGTCGTACGCCGCGTCAAACAATTCGGCGAAGGAACTCGCGTCAGAATTTTGAAGACCAAGACTCCAGGATCGAAACTGGTCCTCCGAAATGGAGCGCATTAGCTGGGATCCTCAGTCAGTTACTTAATACACCGAACCGTTCGACTATACCCAAAACCGTCAATTCTGTACTGCATATATCATGTAATACAAGATGTAAAAGTCGTAATAGTATAGAAGACAATTAACTATGTGTCGTTATAGATTAGAAAGTAACCGTCGTGTACCAGTTATATCAGTTGTGGAAATGCGAAAATGTCGTGCTGGTTCCACTTAAAGAGATACTTTAAGTGAATCAGTATTCTTCGAAGTATTTCCCCTATGTATGTTCTACACAGAACCAACGCCGAGTAACCAAGTCACCGGGGTCCGTTCTGTAGAACTCTTCTATAGAACTCTGCACTTCGCCCAATACACATGCCCGGCGCCGGAACCATGAACAGTATATCGTATTATACTCGCCCTTCAAGTTTATTCGACTTATTCAGACCCGTGCCTCATGGCCTTCGACCAGAGCAAAATTCGGAATTTCTGTATCATCGCCCATATCGATCATGGGAAAAGTACGCTCGCTGACCGATTTCTGGAAATTACAGGTACGCTGAGCCAGCGTGAGTTGCACGATCAGGTACTCGACTCAATGGATCTGGAGAGGGAGCGAGGCATCACGATCAAAAGTCATGCGATTCGGATGCCATATGAAGCCGAAAGTGGTGAATCGTATGTTATGAATCTGATTGATACTCCGGGCCATGTCGACTTCACCTATGAAGTCTCCCGGGCGTTACAAGCGTGCGAGGGAGCGATCCTTGTCGTAGACGCTGCGCAGGGGATTGAGGCGCAGACATTGTCTAACCTGTATCTGGCGATGGAAAGTGATCTTGAGATCATTCCGGTCCTGAACAAAGTTGATTTACCGGGGGCGAATCCAGATGCAGTCGCGCAGTCGATAGAAAATTTATTGGGCGAACCGGCAGAAAGCATTTTGCGGATAAGCGCTAAATCAGGCGAAGGCGTAAGTGAGCTGTTGGAATTGCTGATAAAACGTGTTCCTGCACCGACAGGAGATTTGGAGGCGCCGTTAAAAGCGCTGATTTTTGATTCGATCTTCAATTCCTATCGAGGTTCCATTCTGTACATCCGCGTGTTTGAAGGAACACTAAAAAAAGGCGATAACATGTTGTTCATGGCGAATGACGCCCGATATGTAGCAGAGGAATTGGGTTTCCTGAGACTGAACATGGAACCCACACTTGAATTACGTGCGGGGGAGGTCGGCTATGTTATCGGATCTGTTAAGGATGTCGCGGACGTGAAGGTAGGGGATACGATTACACACGCTAAGAACCCTGCCACAGAGGCTATTCAGGGATTCAGGGATCCCAAGCCGATGGTATTCTCAGGTGTATACCCGGTGAACCCAGATGATTTCGAAGACTTGAGGTCTTCACTCGATAAACTTCGGTTGAACGACGCCTCAATCACGTATGAACCCGAGACGTCACTGGCTCTCGGATTTGGGTTCAGAGTTGGCTTTCTGGGACTCCTGCATATGGAAATCATCCAGGAGCGGCTCGATCGAGAGTTTGGGCTGAATATTATTACAACTGTGCCGAACGTGAAGTACAGGGTGCACCAGCACGATGCCGCAGATTATATGATCGACAATCCGAGCAAGATGCCTCAGGCCGGACTTATAAAACAGATTCTCGAGCCATACGTGAAGGCCGAAATCATAACTCCTACTGAATACATAGGCGGATTGATGGGTCTTTGCCAGGATCGCCGGGGAGTTTATATCAATACGCAGTATCTGGATACAGAACGAGTAAGCCTGGAATATCATCTGCCACTGGCGGAGATCGTGTTCGATTTTTACGACAGACTTAAAAGTTTAACGCGCGGATATGCGTCTTTTGATTACGAATACCTGGATTATCGCGACAGCGATCTTGTAAAACTGGACGTATTAATAAATGGTGACCCTGTTGATGCACTCTCAACGATTGTGCACCGGGAGAAGGCTTACGATATGGGAACAAAGCTCATCAAGAAATTAAAGGAACTGATCCCGCGGCAAATGTTTGAGGTCGCTTTGCAGGCCTCTATTGGCACACGTGTAATTGCGAGGCAAACGGTCAAGGCAATGAGAAAAGACGTCACCGCGAAGTGTTACGGTGGCGATATATCTCGTAAGCGCAAGTTATTGGAAAAGCAGAAGAAAGGGAAAAAACGCATGAAGCAGGTCGGGAGTATTGAATTGCCTCAGGAAGCATTTCTCGCGGTGCTCGCCATTGATGATTGATGTGATTCATTTCTCGGAACAATAACGACCGGAAAGACTACCCGTAGCATCTTCGAAGGCGCATCCAACGCATTTCTGCTTCACTATCATTTCGGTGGATACAGCATCCTTGTTTCAATTGCGTAGCTGGCCATTAACATTCCTCTTTTTAGCTGTTCTGACTGTGTTCAGTTCGGTATTACCAGTTCATGCACAAACGCTTCTGGAGCGGTACCAGCGGCTTCGAACGGAGAAGTTGGCTGATGAGGCGTTTAGCCGGCACGGCCACCGTTTGTCAGTGAAAGATCCCGTTCTCATGGCGTCCGATGCGGGTGCGATTGCAAAGCAAATCACAGCGCGCGAAGGATTTCCGGCAGAAGCTCCCGTTTCCTCCGCGCCTCTTTTTACCCTCCACTCCTGGCAGATGGTTGACGTCGAACAGGAAGCTCGGTTTATGGCACTCTCCAATAATCAGGAATGGGCCTTTATAGGTGCGTCAACCAGGCAGCGAGTTGATACCACACGAACCAGGGATTTGAGAGCCCGGATGCAAGCCCTGTTCGGAAAACCGACACGAACACTGGCTGAATTAGGTCCCATCGAGTTTTTATCTCGTGATCAAATTATTGAATTCGAGTACTGGTTTGTCCTGAACGATTCAATTCCGGTAAT
>SMXK01000069.1 GCA_004356265.1 Bacteroidota bacterium | reverse complement strand
CTACCGCACGGCTCCGTGATTCTTGACCGTGACAAGCGGTGGTGAATCCTGACGGACCGTTGTAGATCAATCAAATAAATCTCGGAATACGTTCTCTATCCCGTTCTTTCGAAACCAATTTAGGTCTCTCCTCGTAGCCGGTTTCGGAAGCGGTATCAGGTGGTCTCGACAATAGTTCAGATTTTTTTTTAGTCGGAGCAATAATGGTATTAGTTGCTCCGTTGTTATCATCAGCAAGGAAGCTACGCAAACCCTGCCGGCAATTCCGATGTCCAACTGATACGACCTCGGAATCTTCGGACCGAATTTAGAAAACAGTAAGCGAGAGAGGAACTCTTCATGGAACAGAATGAACGCCCAAGCCGCCTGGTTATGGCTCTGGGAATAGCTACCGTAGTCCTTTTTTCTGCAAACCTGCTGGCGATGTTATCGCAGCGAGTTTGGCCTGAGCTTCATGAAGCCTTTTTTGCGTCGAAGGTAGAAGCTGAATTTACCGCCCCGGAATTGATCGTGGAAAATGCCATTCCCGAGATTCTAATCAGACGCATCGCTCCTATAATCGTTATTGAGGAAGTGCCGGCTCATGTTATCGTGAGCGAACGGCTGCACTTTACGACCCACCCTGCTTCTGTGCACAGTGTGTATACGTATTCACCAACACGGCATTTGCTGAAACATCGCCACAAACGAATGTTCAGACACGGTTCTATCCATCTCAACCTTGACAAATCTGTCCATAATCTAATTGAACTGGATTTGCTCAAACTCGAGCACAGCATTGACAATGAGATGGAACGGCTGAACGGCGATTTACAAAAAGCTGAAAAAGAGTTCGAAAGGGCCATGTCTGTCAGATTCAAAGTAAATGGGCTTTCAGGGGTTCTGCATAAAAAAGCCGTCGATCTCGATGGCCTCGAAAAACAACTGGAAGAACTTTCCCGCAGTTTCGAAGTGCGGATTCGCGAACATTCGAATGCTGCCCGAGTGGGTCAGTATCAAATACTTGAACTGAAAGAACAACTTGTGAAGGACACGGCTCCAAATAAGACCCGACTGATTATTCGAGAAAGCAAAGAAAATTAGTCTGCTTGAGTCTCCATTCTTGCTAGTTTTCAGGGTCGCCCGGATTTCCGGGCGACCTTTTTTTGTACCTGATTTTACCCTTAGTTTCCGGGATGATCTATACATCTCTTCGCGGGGAATTTCGGCTCCCCCGTGACAAGGTTTACCTTAATTGCGCGTTCATGGCCCCCGTCTCAATTCGAGTCGAGGAAGCCGGAATCGCTGCAGTCAGAACGGCGCGAGATCCTTCGTTCATTTCAGCGAATGATTTTTTCGATAGCACCAGACGTGTTCGTGTTGAGTTTGCGCGCCTTATAAATGCCTGCGACTGGCAACAGATTTCGATTGGTCCCGCAGTTTCATACGGAATGTCAGCGGCTGCACGAAATATTCCATTCGCACCGGGTGACGAAATCATCGTTCTGCACGAGCAATTCCCGAGTCACGTTTACCCCTGGAAACGGCGTGCAAAAGAAACGGATGCTGTAATTGTAACAGCGTTGCCGAGAGGTGATGAGTCCTGGGATGAGGCCATCTTGAATGCATTTTCTCCTCGGACCAGGGCCGTTTGTGTACCGAATGTACACTGGACGAACGGAACTCTGATTGACCTTGTTGCCCTTTCAAAACGAGTTAGAAAAGCAGATGCGTACCTGATTGTCGATGGTACACAATCCGTTGGAGCTTTACCAATTGATGTCCAGGAAATTCAACCCGATGCCATGGTCTGTGCTGGATACAAATGGCTGACCGGCCCGTACGGTTGCGCTATATCGTATTGGTCAGAACGTTTCAACAACGGTGTGCCGATGGAGGAAAATTGGCTGGCCAGAAAGGGTAGCGAAAATTTCGCCGGGTTGGTTGCTTATACTGACGAGTATCAGCCGGGGGCACTTCGATATGACTCCGGTGGATCCAGTAACTTTGTCATTATGGCCATGTTGAACGAAGCCCTGCGACAGATCAGCCAGTGGCAACCCGGTAAAATCCAGGAGTACTGTGCCAGGATATCAGATGACAGTATCGCAGAACTCCGTGCTGCGGGATTTACCATACCGGACCGTGCCAAACGCGCCAGTCATTTATTCGGAATCCAGGTACCTGAACGATATGACCATCAGGAGTTAGCCACATATCTAAAGAACAATCACATCAGTGTCGCGGTTCGGGGATCATCCATTCGCGTTGCCCCCAACGTGTACAACGACCAGAGTGATCTTGAAATCCTATCTGACGCTATTATCGCGTTCACCAGCGATCCGGCACATTGATTGCGGTACAGTCAGGAAATACATGAAGTGTCTCAATAACATATTATCAATCGGTCCTCAATGCGCTCGTTTGCTGGTGTTTTCAAGCATCATTGCGCTTCTGGGGTCCGATTTGGTCGTGGCCCAGTCGCGGGACGCTGATGCCATAATGCTCTCGCTCCGGACGAAATACGATACAATGGTGTCACTGTCGGCGACATTTGACCAGACTACGTCGTCTGAATTCATGGATACAGAAGACCACTTTCACGGCGACATCTTGATTCAGGGTGATGCTTATCGAATCGAAATGACAGGGCAAACGATTGTTTCGAATGCCAATTTGACCTGGATTCATAACAAGAGTGAAAATCAGGTTCTGATCAACAACTATGTCTACGACGAAACCACATTTTCTCTTTCCCGCTTCCTGTCGGAATTTGATACAGCGTATTCCGTCCAGTCCTTCGAACGGACCCCCGATGGACCTACGGTAGTCTTAATCCCGAATGACGAATTTTCTTCCTTTTTATCTGTCCAGATGTGGATCCGGAAGTCCGATAGTATCGTATTCCGACTTCGAGTAATCGATATTAACGATGTCGAAATGATGTTCGACTTGTCGAATATCGTTTTTAATCCCACCGTCCCCAGCGGGTCATTCCTTTTTGTTACTCCCGACGGAGTTGAAGAGATCGACCTGAGAGAGAACTAAGAAATTCCACGCATGTCCGAGCGTTCCCGTAAGTGGCTTTTTCAGGCGCTGAGTATTCTAATTGCGGGATCTCTGCTGTTTTTCGCCCTCAGGGGTGTGGATATTAATCGGGTCAGCACTGACCTCGCGAACGGAGCCTATATTTGGGTTATTCCGTTGATTCTGGTAACCATGGCCAGCCATTTATTCCGGGCCTGGCGCTGGACACTTTTGCTAAATGTATTGCCGTCCGAGGATGCGGATAAAAGGAAGCATGTGTCCGTGCTGTCTGCTTTTAAGTCTTTGATGATTGGCTACATGGCCAATTATGCAGCTCCTCGCCTTGGTGAGGTGGTCAGGACCAGTCATCTGGCAGCCCGCGAACACCTCCCCTTCGGAAGTGTGTTTGGAACGGTCATAGCCGAAAGGGTTCTGGATGTGTTTACGCTCGCCCTCGCGCTCTTGAGCCTGCCCATTTTACTTGGCCCTGATCTCCAAAGAATCGGAGCTGAAGTACTGAGCGATATTGATTCCTCGGGTTTCGGTAAAATTGCCCTCTGGGGATCCCTGATTCTTGCCATTCTTCTTGGGGCCATAATCGTGTATATCAGAAAGAAGCGGGAACGCGACGGATCCTCGTCCAAAATTGCAGCCCTGATCCTTTCCTTTAAAGACGGAGTAGCCTCCATTTTGCGTACCGGAAAGACCCTTCAACTGGCTGCGAGTACTCTTTTCATATGGATCTGTTACGGGCTCATGGGATACTGGCCTTTCTATGTTTTCGGCATGACCGAAGAGTATGGACTAACGTTTGCTGACGGCTGGAGTTTGATGCTACTCGGTTCAATCGGAGTTTTGATTCCCTCGCCAGGTGGAATCGGATCTTACCATTACATTGCCATCACTGCGCTCGTGAGTCTGTGGGGTGTTTCGCATGCCACAGCAAGTACGTACGCTATTTTTACGCACGGAGGTCAGTTAATTCTGTATGTGATGATCGGATTCGGCGCGCTTTTATCGGATGGTTCATCATGGAGCAAACTCATGAGCACTTCCCGGCAAAAAGACAAAGATTGAAAGTGAGTTTCGCTCATAGGAAAACATGTTACCCG
This sequence comes from Bacteroidota bacterium, assembly GCA_004356265.1. Taxonomy (GTDB): domain Bacteria; phylum Bacteroidota; class Rhodothermia; order Rhodothermales; family UBA10348; genus N075bin62. The sequence continues at coordinate 1,451 of SMXK01000069.1, read as the reverse complement.
AGGCGGTCGATTCAGCCATACATCTGGCTCGTGATAATCGTCGGATTTGGTCTTCCTGCCGCTCTACCCGCGTATTCGTCTCAAACTGAAATTAACGCCTCGATTCAGGATGCCGGCCCGGATCTGATCCACATCCGATCTGGAATTTCAGTTGACCCAGCAGAGAACCTCATATCTGGCTCAGTGCGCGCTGAATTTGAGTTCTCAGAACCTCTAGACCGGTCCATATTATTTATGGCCTCCGGATACATATTCAAAAATATTTTCGTCGGCACCCGCGGATCGTCCTCCAATATTTTCAGGCCAGATACGCTCGAGGGCCCGCTCCATATTCAGATCCCGGATTCGATAACGGCTGATAGATTCTATGTCGGCTGGGATTACGAATCCTCCAGTTCTCTTCATACCTATCCACTGGGGCGTAACTCCGGAACATGGACATCTGTTTTCGCACGACCAGATGCAGGGCATGGTATTACAGGAGGATTACTGATCGACGCAGGCGATGTGTTTTCCGGTGAATTACGTGTGACGGTCCCCTCCGATTGGACGATTTATACGGGTTCAACAGGCGAAGAGCGGGGCGTGTTTGTGGCTTCGGACGACCACACAACTCAGATTATCGCCATTGAGCCAGGTACCCGGCTCCCTGAATTGTCAATGGTGGCATTCAGTTCAGATAACTCGTCTTTCCGGCTCGCGGACACGAAGCAGGATTCAACATTCTTCGATGAGATTCCGCTAAGATCGTCCGTCTTCCGGAGTTTCAGGCTTGATGGCACTCGATCCCCTACCCGGTTCGTTTCGCCTTCTCTCAAATATCCGGAAGTTTTATCTGCGTTCGTTGATTTTGTACCCGATCCTAATTTTCTGGACCCTCCTGTACCCGACAAGGAGCTCTTATTTTTGGCTCAGCTTGCGGCGGCCCGTGTAACACGACGCGCCCGAATCTACCAGTCTGAGTCCGAGAGGTGGATCAGCGATGCCACAGAGGCCTATCTGGTCGCCGAATACGTTGAGGAATCGCAGGGATTGGATTTTAGAGCAGTGTACATGAACACTCTCAGGAATGAATATCTATCAGATCCCGCGTCCGACACGGCCTCTTTAATATCTGATGGCGACTCCAGACTGGGCGAATCGGCCAGAAGAGCGAAAGGCGCGTGGATTTTCCAGATGATTTCTGACCGTGTGGGCAACGACGTTCTGCTCGAGTCACTTTCGGAATTCATGGAAGGCTCCCCGGAAGATTTTACTCATTCCTCAGCGTTTTTTCAGGAAATATTGGAGCGTAGATCCGGTCGCGATCTGAACGCGTTTATTCGGGATTGGACCGGGCAGCCAGGCCACCCTGTTGTAGACTACCATTATTCGGTCAGATCCACTCAGGATGCCATCGACGTAAGAATCCTTCAGACCGGCAACTATACGTTCTCGATATATTCCGAGTT
>SMXK01000068.1 GCA_004356265.1 Bacteroidota bacterium | reverse complement strand
GGACGGGGAGCTGGAGTTAACATCTTCCCTGCACCTTGATATGGGTCGACTTATTCTCGGCGCTGGGAGCACGCTGGACGTAAAGGGTGACGTGCTCCGTACCATTGGCCTGCTGGAGGGCGGATCAGAATCGACCCTTATTCTTTCAGGAAACGAAGTTCAGTTGCTGGCTGGTTTTTCAGGAAGCGTACTCCCGTCAATCGCGTTTGACGGGCTAAATATTGTTGTTCCAGGTAATATATCATCAATTGGCAATTTAATTTTTGAGTCCGGAACTACCACATTATCCAATGGGAGCACGATGAATGCTCAAGAAAACATTGTGATATCCGGCGGTACCATTCAGCTAGGGCTGGCCGGTGTCATGCGGGCGTCAAAGGATTTTACCATGACTGATGGTGGTTTTTCCGGCCTGACGGGAGCACGGCTTTTTGTGTCCGGTAATGCGGCGCAGACGGGAGGGGTATTCGATACCGAACTTGTGGCCTTGATTTTCGATGGACAACGAGCACAGACAGTAAGTTTTTTCGATAACGCCTCGTTTCTATCACTACGCATAGCCGGACCATCTACCGAGGTAAGTATGATGGGTCAGGTCCAGATCGATATCGGACACACTGTTACGGTAGAGGAAGGCGCATCATTCCTGTTGGATGGTCCTCTGGTAAACCTCACCGGCACAGGTTCCGATCCTGGTCTGCACAACGGGGGCACAATCCACGCAGAAGACGGGGGAATTCGATTTAGCGGCCCAGTTCAAGCTGCTTCGGAATATTCTATATCCGGAACCGGTTCATTCGGCGGCCTGATTGTCGATCTGGCCAGAGAAGACGCGGTGGTACGTGCTGAAGGAGCAAACACGGCGATTCTAATTTCTGGACTGATCGAATTTCGCACAGGTAGCATAGATGTTGTCGGACGGCCTGTACAACTTTCGGACGCAGTCGCGTTTCCAGTCATATCTCTGAGCTTGAGTAGTTCGCTGCAGGACCCTGGCAAACTCGATACACGCGGGTTCATCAACTCCACCGGGTCGGTCAATTTTAACCCTGATCACAACAGCTACGACCTGACTTACACGGGTGAGATAACCCTTCTATACCAGCCCGGATTTGAGCTGCAATCGACAACGGTGAGACATTTCCGTGTGGGGTCTAAGGATGTTGTCAATACACCTCCTGTTTTCGGTGTTTCGCTAATCGATCACCTGAATATTTCCGGGAATGTTTCGGTAGAAAACCGATCTCTGTTGCGACTCGGTGTATTCGATCTCAGTTCCGGTACGAGATCAGCGTATCACCAGATCGACGGCATTATTTCCGGGAGTGGCTACTTGCTGATTTCAGGCGATGGTACAACGATCGGTAGTTCGTCAGAAAGCGGCAGTATCAGCAATATAAAGGTACTCAATACATCGAAAGGATCTCCCGTAGTGATCGACGGCTTCAAACTTCTTCCGCGGGTAGTGATTGAAAACGGCTTTGTACACTTTGGTGCGGAATCGGGTGCTGGCACACCACTTACAATCTCCGATTTACTCTCTGTCAATTCCGGAGGATTTACTGCGTCTGAGTCGGTCAGAGTCGGTATCCCCGGTTCAGCCGGCTCGTTCGAGTCAGTCATGTCCGAAATAAGTCTGAGTCAGAATGCCGATATTTTTATCTCCAATGGTTCTTCGTTTACGGCAGATCTTGAAAGCTCGTTTATTATTAACCCGGCTTCAGCACCGGCTGTTTCGGCAAACGAAAGAGCGGACAGCGAGGCGGGTTTTGTTGTCTTCGAGGGCGGCAATTCCGTCTCTGTAGAGATGTCTATTCCACGTGTTCGGTTAGCCGCTTCGGCGGGCAATGGAATCAACGACGATCTCATCTTGAACGCTGATCTTTCGATTACCGACGTGTTCGACATGGTGGCAGGAGACCTACGGCTTAATGCCTATGATCTCCTGTTTTCGGGCTCATTATTTACAAAACGGAAGAATGATGATCCTTCAGATGGTCTATCGGACGGAGTTTTCGGTGATCCTGGTTCGACGTCCGGACGTCTCGTTTTTTTAGAGAGTGCCGTATTGGTTTTGGAATCCGATCTTGATTTTGTGAACTCAGCGTTAGTCGTATCCTTGCCTGCCAATGATATACTATCTCTGGAGTCACCAGGCGATGAATCCTTCAGTATTACACTTTTTGATCGTGCACTGGAGATTAACAGCGGGATTTTCGATCTCCACCTGTCGGACATTTTCCTGAAGTCAGTTTCGGGAAATGCGCTTACGGCCAGTGGGGGAGAAATTCGTGGGCTCGCAGATCCCGTATTACCGCCTCTGCATTCTTCTGCGCACTCAGATCCAGTGCATTTTCCTTTCGATGATTCCCGTTACGGAGAAATTGTAATAGGGGGCATTGGATCATCAACCATCGAGATCCGAACCGATTTTCAAATTTCCAATCTGACACTCGTCGGCTCGGTCGTTTTAAAGCCAGGCCCTGACGTTCTGAAAATTGGGCACCGCCTTTCGTATGGTCGTTCGGGCTCGTCATTTTTGGTTGGCGGCGACAACAGGTTCATAATTCAGGACCAGGCCACGATTCTGAGGAGGGGCGCGGGCACGCTCTCTCATTCTCCGTTGATTGCCGGAATCGTAGATCTGTTTTACGATCTTGATGACGGAACGATCAGTGGAGTAGATTCCGAATTCGGACCAGGAACGTTATTCACGTCGCTGGAACTCCCCCCAGTTGTCCGCCATCTGGGAATCCTCGCCGGCCACGTAAACAACTCTCCAAATGTGATCGAGTTAAGTTCTGACGTACAGGTAACCGAAGCTGTTTCCGTTTTCAGTGGGATTCTGAAATATGATCCGGGGGAATTATCCCTGGCATCGGGTAGTCGACTTATCGTAGACGAAATTGATTCAAATGCACCACCCGCTCTGTCAGGAGGGCCACTGGAAGCGAGTGGTACAGTCGATGCTTTCTTCGCGATCAGATTCACAGACTTTTCTACCTCGCCTGCGGTTATTCCTGGAATGCCCGCGATGCTGGACTCGTTTGTCGTCGAGTTGGGGACAGGCGTTCTTAATCCGGACGTAGATTTTGTGATCGACAGAGATTTATCAGTGGGATCGTTTGAAGTCCGTTCCCCTTCCCCGGTCTCGTCTGTGAACCTTGCCGGCAATACGATTTCCGCGAGCCGGAATATAAGGATAGCCGGTGGTACGGTCAGAAGTGATGCACTGGCTGGACTGGACGCCGGTGATGAATTTTTTCTTTTTCCAGAAGGCAGCGTGCAAGGCCCGATCATTCTTGACGTCAGTAATGCGGCCTATGTGGATGGAGTTTTTGACGGTTTGGGTATCACCGTCGGTGGAGACCTAAGTGTATCGGGTGAACTGGGTAATAACCTCAGCGTCACGTTTTCCGGTTTTGATCAACATCTGATTGTTGACACCGATCTCGCAATAAGTCAACTTCACATGAGTCAAATACCTGGTCCGACGCGGAAACCTAAACTGACAGTAAATTCCACATCGCCAGGCACCGTAATCGCAATCGGAAACCTGTTAACTCTGAACAGCGGAATTCTGGTTACCGGATGGGCTACAATTCATCTTAGTGGTTCCGACACCGGATTTCTCAGAGAGCTGACAACGCTGAGTGAAAGCCACATTCTGGGAAACGTATCCCGAAATGCAGTTGGCGGATCGACCGACAATTATGTGTTTCCTGTTGGTGGTGCTACGCGATATCGGCCCGCCACGCTCAAATTCGGAACTCCCCTGTTGACATCAACTTTGTTGACTGTTCAACATTCCGACAATCGTCCAGCAGGGATAGAGGGGCTCCCTGTTCTCTTTAATGATGGAACTGCAGCACACGGTCTTACGGACTATTACTGGTCGATTTTCAGTTCTGTCAATTTCGCCCAGTCGCAGGCTCTGGATATTTCAGTCATCGTAGAGCGAACCGGTCAGACGCCCGCAGATCATCGCATTTTGGCCCGTGGTTCGAACGACTTATCTGACCCATGGAATGCCGCATCCGAAGACAATACGGTTTCACTTAACCCCGGCTTGCTGACGCTGAAAACCCGGGCAACATTAGGCCTTTTGTCTCCAGAAGGCACTCAACTGGCAGTTGGCACTCCTGAGCCTATAGCGTTTACAAGTGAGATCCAATTTATTCAGGGGGCCGCGAACCTTGCAGGGTCGCCGGTCGTCTTTGTTATGGATGGCTCGCCCGTTTTCGAGCCGTCTCAAATAATTGAAGCCACCTCCGTAACATCAATCGGACTGGCAAAAACTATTGAGGAAAGACACATTATCGTTCGAACTGTTTTAACGAATGATATTGTGGCGGAGGACATAGTGCATGTCGAAAGCGGGTCGATCACAACCGTTGCTCTTCTGGAAACCGAATCTGGATTAACCACATTGGCAGCGACACTTGTACCGCGCGAAACGCTACCCTCAGGAACTCTGTCGGTAGTTCCTGTCAACGGCAGCCAAACGATCAACCCCGGTGTGTTCTCGATCGACAGAGAACGATGGGTGCTCGCTTCGCTCGCACCCGGCACAATCGGCCCGGCGGAACAGATTGACTCGGGCGAATATGTGGTGGAATTGTTCTCCGGTCCAGATCCTGAATTGACTGAACAATATCGGTTCGATTTCAGCCCATATGCCGGCCAGAATCTGCATCTCCTTATTTCTGGTTCGCCGCTTTCAGGGACTCTGATATCCAGCGTTGTTACCGAGGACGGATCCGTATTACCCATGACGATCGTTACAGGAGTGGAAGAGCCTGTCGCTGGTTTTCCACGTGCGTCATCCTTTGCGGTTCACCAGAATTATCCCAATCCATTCAGCCATTCCACATCGATTCAATTCGATCTTCCAAGGACTGCTGCGGTTAGAATCGAAGTAGTAGACATGCTCGGCAGGATTGTTCTCGCGCGTGAACTCGGCCAGTTCTCGGCTGGACGAGCCCTTACTGTGTCTGTTGACGGTTCTCGGTTCGCCGCAGGAATCTATCTGTATAGATTAACAGCGACATCGGACGGCACAAAATATATTGCCACCGGAAAAATGGTCAGGCTGTAATGGAGCTCCTGTCTCTGCACGGGATGACTGTCCGGGAATTTGGGTGGTGGTGCCGATAAGATTAAGGTCCCGAGCGCCTTTGCCGTGCGAAGGTATGGGCAGAGGTCGCAACAAATCGCCGGGCGGCTGCATCGTATTCACGCTCTTCGATCTCCACGTCCAGATTCGAGACCACGATTTTGTTGTAAAAATTCCTTGATTTGTTTGAGCCTCGTCCGCGGTCGCTGGTGGCCGTACCCGCGGTACACACCACAATAGAGTGCCCGGGACGTACGTTTTCTACGTGCGCAATCTGGGATATGTGCAGATGGCCACATAAAATCATGTCCACATCCAAATCAGCAGCGCTTTGCAAGGTTTCTGCTGCATTCACCGCGACGTCGTGATCGTCCAGAGCATCGAGGCTCGTCAAATGATGATGAACAACCAGTATCTTAAACGTTCGGTCAGGCACCGACGAAAAGAAGGTCGCCATGGATGCTCTCTCGGAGGCATCGATTCGACCACCCTGTATCGTCATTCCATGCGCCGAATTTATTCCCAGAACAGAGAGATCCGGCCAGTCGATCTGCTGGTTTAATTCCTCTGAAATCCACTTCTTATATCGCCTGAGTGGATCGGTGAGCCTCAATCGAATCCGCCACCACGGATACACATCATGATTCCCCGGGACAACGAGCCAACGCGATGAAATCCGGTCCAGAAACTGGGAGGCGGCCCTGAACTGACCAGGAAACGCCCTTTGAGTGAGATCGCCACTAATTATTACAAGATCCAGATCGCCCGCCTCAAGATCGGAGACGAGAGCGTCAACGATATTTGCGTCAGTGATCCGGCCGAAATGAATATCAGAAATATGTCCGATCCGAACTGGTAATCTGGTTTCCGGCGTACCCGAATCCAATGCAACCGAATGGAACGCACCTGTACCCGATCTGTCTGATTCCACCGTCAGAGAAGCATCGAAAGCGGATCTTCCAGGTACTGCCTCACAGAGCCCAGGAAGCGTGCTCCAGTCGCTCCGTCTACGACCCTGTGGTCACACGAAAGAGTTACTTTCATTCGTTTACCCGGAACGACGGCCCCGTCTACCACAACCGGAATATCGCGAATGGATCCGATAGCAAGGATGCATGCATTTGGAGGGTTGATGATGGCCGTAAACTCGTCTATCCCAAACATTCCCAGGTTACTCGTCGTGAATGTTGAGCCCGAATATTCGTCCGGCTGAAGCTGTTTGGCTCTCGCACGCGTCGCAAGGTCACGCGTTTCAATGGAAATCTGCCCAAGGCTTTTCGCATCAGCATTTCTAATGATTGGCGTGATCAATCCGTCATCAATGGCGACTGCGATTGCCACATCCACGTTTTTATGGAATCTGATTTCACTTTCAGCTTCCATGTATGACGCATTTACCCAGGGATGTTCTCGAAGCGCAAGCGCGCAAGCTTTTACAACAAGATCGTTGAACGATACTTTCGGCTGCTCGCGTTTTTCGGTCAACACGTTTAATTGAACCCGTGCGGCAAACGCTTTTTCCATTGCGATGTCGGCAGTCAGGTAGAAATGCGGTGCACTGAACTTGCTCTCTGCAAGGCGCCGCAATATCGCTTTACGCATCTGAGACAACGGGACGGACGAATAAGAGTCAGTGCCTTCCAAGCGTCCGATTCCCACAGCGGCACCTGCTCCTGAAGCGGCCGCGGGAGTATCCGGAACCGAATACGATTCTATGTCTCGCTTTATAATTCGTCCTTCCGGACCAGATCCAGTGACCGCAGCAAGGACTATCCCTTTGTCTGCCGCCAGTCGCCGCGCAAGCGGGGATGATCTAACACGACCAGCAGATACTGGAGCAGAGGCAGCTGCCGGAGCAGAAACAGGGGCCGGAGTTGATGCAGAAACTGGCGCAGCAACTGGTGCAGCTGTCCGGGCCGACGCAGGTTCGGGAGTTGCGGCTTCGGGCGCAGACTCTTTCGCGGGTGCATCGACAGAGCCAGCAACTGAATTTCCAGATTCATACGACGCCAGCAACGCACTGATATCCTCTCCCTCATCTCCCAGAACGGCAATCAGGCCACCGATCGAAACAGAATCGCCCTCGGCTATGACGCACTTCAGCAACACCCCATCGTCATAAATCTCGAGATCCATTGTGGCTTTGTCTGTCTCAACCTGTGCAATTACGTCTCCGGCTTCAACCTTCTGTCCTTCTTCTGCAAGCCATGCAACAACGACACCTTCCTCCATCGTGTCGCTCAACTTCGGCATTTCTATTGCGATCGCCATGATATTCCTGTACTAAATGGTCTTCTTTTCGAGTTTCGTAGGTTTTGCCGTCACTTCGCGTACATCACACGAAGACACGCCTGATAGGCATCTTCTTCGCTCGGCATGTAGTGATCCATCAAATTTCGAGCAAACGGCGCCGGAGTGTCTTTCGTGGTTATCCGCAGGATCGGAGCATCCAGGTGGTCAAACACGCGCTCCTGAATCTGGTACGTTACTTCGGACGAGATACTCGCAAACGGATTGCTCTCATCCAGAATCACACACCGATTGGTTTTGCGGATAGACGCGGTAACCGTGTCTATATCAAGCGGTCGAATGGTGCGAAGATCGATAACTTCAGGATCGTAGCCGGCTTCGACCAGCCGGTCTGCCACCTTCATCGCGCTCCAATACACTTTACCATGCGACACGATGGTCACATCTTTTCCTTCTCGCGCAATCCGCGCTTTTCCGATCGGAATTGTGTAGTCAGGATCATCAGATACTTCGCCCTTCATTCCATACATGACTTCACTTTCCAGGAAGACAATCGGATTATTGTCCCGGATAGCGGATTTCAGTAAGCCTTTTGCGTCATCCGGATTGGATGGTGCCAGCACCTTCAGGCCGGGAATTGTCGAATATATAGATTCAACTGAGGTGTTGTGCGTAGCAGCAAGTTGCCCGGCAGCGCCGTTTGCACCCCGAAAAACAATAGGTACGTTAAACTGTCCACCGGACATGTAACGCATCTTTGCAGCGTTGTTCAAAATCTGGTCCATTCCCACGAATGAAAAATTCCAGGTCATGAATTCGACGATCGGGCGAAGGCCATTCATCGCGGCACCTACACCAAGGCCGCAAAAACCGTTCTCCGATATCGGTGTATCGATGATCCGACTCGGGCCAAACTGTTCGAGCATACCTTCACTCACCTTGTATGCGCCGTTGTATTCTGCTACTTCTTCTCCGATCAGAAATATGGATTCATCTCGTTCCATTTCTTCCGTCATTGCTTGGCGAAGCGCTTCTCTAAACTGTAATTCTGCCATGGGTATTCGATCTTTTCGAATGTGAAAATGCTGGTGGAGGTTGTATCCCGACAATATCAGTTCAAGTACGGGTAATCTGACTCGTCATAAATATCGTCATAGATCGCGCTCAAGTCAGGAAACGGACTGTTTTCAGCAAACTCGACGGACTCTTTTACCGTTTCCTTAACCTCGTCATCAAGAGCATCGAGCGCATCATTGTCCGCCAGGCTGTTTTCGAGGATGTACGCTTTTAAGCGAATGATCGGATCTTCTTCTTTTTTTCCGTCCAGTTCTTCTTTGGTTCGATATTTCTGGGGATCACTAACTGAATGGCCCAGATAACGATACGTTTTAATTTCGAGCAGTGATGGTTGGCCTTCGCGCGCCATTGCCGCGTGGTCCTGTACCGCCTTACAAACGCTGAATACATCCATCCCGTCTACCTGCGACGCCGGTATATCATATCCGACAGCTAAACGCGTGAATTCAGGCTGTCCAAAAGCTCTATCGGTGGCCGTTCCCATGGCATATTCATTGTTCTCAATAATGAATATGAGAGGGAGCTTGTACAATGACGCCAGATTCATAGCCTCATGAATTGCACCCTGCCCGACCGCACCGTCGCCGTAGAAAGCGAGACACACGCCTCCGTCATTCTTAAATTTATGTGCAAAAGCGATTCCTCCACCGACAGGCACATGTGCTCCAACAATCCCGTGCCCGCCAAACAACCGTTTTTCTTTCGAAAAGAAGTGCATAGAACCTCCTTTCCCCTTGGAACAGCCGTCGACTTTACCATATAACTCCGCCATGCACTCATTCGCGCTCATCCCAAGCGCAAGAGCGTGACCGTGGTCGCGATATGCGGTAATCAGCGAATCCGTACCAATCTTGATGCCGGTTGCGGCGCCGGTCGAAACGGCCTCCTGACCAATATACAGATGTAAAAAACCGGCAATTTTCTGTTTGCCGTACATCTGGTTAGCTCGTTGTTCAAATCGGCGCTGAAGCAACATGTTTTGGTACATATCGAGAACTTTCTCGTCACTCAGTCCAAGCTCAGTATGGGTGTAAGACCCGGCACTGTAACCCTTAAATGTAACCGAGATCTTAGATGTCTGAACATGTGAAACATGTGAAACATGTGCAGATCCACGGGCTGCCTCCATGGCTTCGGCAGAAGCCGAACCGTTGGAAGTCGAACTCGTCGTTTTGGAGTTTGCGCTTTTTCGCTTTGCCACTCTTTGCCTCCTGTAAACAGAAAATTTGTACTGCGACAAACCGTCCTAACGTACCCATCGGCCGGATTGTCGCAGTCAGGTAAAATAAGGACGAACTCTCCATTCTGCACCCATTAACCAGATTTTAATAGCAGGTCGACTTTCCTGCATTCTTCCCAACAGAACCAGTTTGTAACATGGTCGTATCTTCGCGCCTCACTGCGACCGTAACAGTTCGCGATCCGGAAACACAAACATCCAGCGTGTGCGAAACTGAAAACGAACGTCAACACGGATCTGATCGATATCGAAGCGCTTCTTGCCGGAGATCGTACCGAATTCGAGAAGGTCGTCCACCAGGAAAGTTCAAGGCTGTTTCGCATGATTGCGAGGCTGGTGAATGATCCTGAAGAAGCTGAAAGCCTGATGCAGGAGACGTTTCTGCAGGCGTTTCAGCGGTTGGACACGTTCAGGCGGGAAGCCAAGTTTACAACGTGGTTATACGCGATCGGGATAAACCTGGCTCGGGCACAGAGACGGAAACTGCAACGAATGGTGCCTCTGTCAGATGAAGATGTCGAACGTTTGCAACCGACTTTTTCATACGGGATGTTTCAGGAATCTCCGGTGGCGTGGGATCCCCATAAGCTGGCTGTCAGGAAAGAGAGGCATACACTCGTTCACGACGCCATCCGGAAACTGCCGGAAGATTACAGGGAAGTTCTTACTTTGCGAGATATTGAAGAGTATGGCACAGAAGAAGTTGCAAAAATGCTCGGAATCAGTTCGGGGGCCGTCCGGGTACGATTGCATAGAGCTCGGCAGGCATTGAAAAAATTACTGGATACTCATTTTGTGTAACGTGACTCTACCCTGGAAACGGGTATCTGAATGAAGCGAATTCTACAAATACTACTGAAGTTTATGGGTCGTCCGACCTGTGAGGAAGTAAACCGATTCCTGGCAGAGTATGTTGAAGGCACTTTGCCCGATGATGTACGTGTTAAATTTGATCGTCACCTGAGCCACTGTAAATGCTGTGGTCCGTTTCTGGACGACTACCGATCAACAATCAAATTTGCAAATTCCAGTCAAGACATTGCAATTCCGGAAAAACTTGCGGATTCTACCATAGAATTCCTGCGATCTCATTTGAAAGACGCCTGATCAGGAGAGGCCAGACCCCCGAAGACGTATCGAAGATCGGTCAGTAAAAACTGCGCGCAGTCTTGTCATTATCCCCACGTACAACGAGGCGGAGAACATCCATGATGTGCTCACGCAGGTCATGGACGTGCCTGGAAATATAAGCGCTTTAATCGTCGACGATGGCTCGCCGGATGGTACAGCAGATATCGTCAGATCGATACAAGAGCAATTTCCAGAACGGATTAACTTACTTGAACGCTCCGGAAAACTAGGTCTTGGAACCGCCTATCTGGCAGGATATCAATGGGCACTGGAGCATGGTTTCGGCATTATTTGCGAAATGGATGCTGATTTATCCCACAATCCGAGGGACCTGCCCCATCTGATCGAGCCTATCCGCCAAAACAAAGCCGATCTCGTAGTCGGTTCGCGTTATGTGGACGGTGTGCGCGTAATGAACTGGCCTCTTTCGAGATTGATTCTGTCATACGGAGCGGGAATATATACGCGGCTCATCACCCGATTACCAATTTTCGACGTTACCGCGGGTTTCAAAGCCATTCACAGGGACGTTCTGGAAAGTATCGCGCTCGACAAGATTCGTTCTAACGGATATTCATTCCAGATCGAGGTGAAATACAGGGCCTGGAGAAAAGGATTCCGGTTGCTCGAGGTACCCATTGTTTTTACAGAACGAACTGAAGGTCAGTCCAAAATGAGTAAAGCGATTGTACGGGAGGCCGCGTGGAAGGTTTGGGAACTCAGACTGCGATCAATTTTCGGAAAACTG
>SMXK01000067.1 GCA_004356265.1 Bacteroidota bacterium | reverse complement strand
CTCGGCTCCGCTCTTCTACATCAATAAGTGTGACGGAGCCGATTCCACGTATAAACCGGTTCCATGTTGTACCCGACGCAGTGCCCTGCGACCCGGGATGTCTGTACTCGAACCTGATGCGAGCCTTAGCAGTCGTGATTTCCTCGAAATCATCAGAAGGGAAATAGGATCGGATGAATTGTCCTTCATTCGGCAGCGTTTCGGGAATGAATTCTTCCAGTTGCATGACGCTGTCATTGTTAATATCGATCCATACAAATTCACCCCGATCTTGCCCCGTTCTTATATATATCTCCTGCAAAACAGTGGATCGTTCTGACTGAGCCTGATACAACCAGTTGACAGTGAAGCCAGACGGAGCAGAACGCCAACGCCCGTTCAGTCCTATCAATAAACTGCCGTCACTGCTTGCTGCAGGCACTAAAATATCCGATACGGCAGAGCCCCGAGTTGACCTTAATCCCACGGTTCCTTCGATATGGAGGTGTCGTCCAGGGTCATAACTTCCGGACGAGACAAAGGTCAGCGCATCGTATGGTTGGCGATTACCGTTAAGAACCACAAAATCTTCCTGCCGGTTTCTGATTTCAAAACGCGCCTCGTAAATCCGGCCCCGAACAGCTACACCACCCCGCGAATCGATGAACCGAGTGGATGGTGCCACAAGGACACCATTGATCCCTTCCGTTTGTTGATGGTCTTCATGTTCGACCGAGAAATACGGTCTTATCCTGTCTTTTTTTATTCCATACGAAATTCGACCTTTTTGCCTGATCCAGCTACCGGATTCGTCTGCGAGAAAGTCGTCGGTCTCGAGAAAGCTGATGGAATAATCAGCGAAAGTGGATTCTGATCTGAATAACTTGAAACCACCTCCTGCCCGGAGTCCTTCAAACGTTGAGCCCAGCTTGAGATGTGACAAGGACGCCTCGACACGAGATGAATCGGTCCAGTGCCAGAAAACATTCGCGTCAGACTCTCTTTCCGACTGCGCACCCGAAATCCCTCCGGTTGGATCTACGATCCTTCCAACAAGATTCCAGTCACGTGCAAATTCAATAGAGCGCGATCGACTGAACGTTCGGAAAGACGAAGACCGATATCGCTGAAAAATATTCAAGCCGATGGACTTTGATTTCCCCGTCGAGTAATTAGCCTCAATCCGATACGCCTCCCCTGCGTTGTTTTGATCATCCAGTTCCGAGATTCGATTCAGATCCTGCAGCGATGACGCGAGTTCTGCAGAAAGTGAAAATCCACTTGAAATAACCACCCGCGCCCTGAAATCGATAATCTGATTCAATACTGGCGTGGGCAGCAATTGAATCGGTTCGTATTCTCCCTGGCCGATTCCGACCCATTCATAGGCTATTCCATTAGTGACAAGCCCTGTTCGAATGTAGCTGCCCCGCCTCTCTCCCAATCTCGAAAACGAGACGCGATAAACTGTAGCCGTATCCGGTGGTGTTGTACTGACGGCTACGAAAATGTTGACGGTATCGGCCGAGATGGTTTCGCGCTGCTCAATGAGATACTGCGTATAGGTTGCCTCTGGATTAAAAAATACTGCAATCGCTCCCGATCGAAACGCAAGGCCGTCCCCTGCAGCTTCAATGATAGAAATGTCTTCAGCACTGAGACCGAATTCACTTCCGAAAGCCTTGCTGTCCGACTCACGCAAAACCGTCGCGCCAAGGGTCAGACGACTGCCTCCATCAGAAATTCCGCCGAAATGTGTATCCCCACTGGCCGTGAACATGGTTCTGGTAAACTGGCTGGTGGTGTATTCAAATTCCACTGTAATCCTGAGATCGGCACTGATGATCTGAGATGGGGTAAACGTTATTTCACCGGTTTCATAGTCCACCACATAGTCATTTCGGTCGCCGCGGACTAAACGAACTCCATTGATGAACACGGATTCAGATGCGGGAATCACAATGATAAATCGTTCACCATTCACGCCTTCAAGCCGGTATGGTCCTTGAATGCGATCGATCGCTTGAACCTGTTGGGACCGAAATATCCCCCGGGATATAGAGCCGGAAGTTTGAATGTTTGCACCATTAAAGATCGACCCGGACGCCGGAATATTGGCTTTAACGGAAACACCCTGCTGTTTTCGACGGAGGCGACCATAATATCCACCATCTACCCGGGCGTCAAAATCACCCAATTGAACTGTGCCCGATTGCGACTGCAGCTTGATAAATATGCGATCAAATTCATTGATCCGTCTGGTAGTGCCTTCCGGCAGAATCGGCGTATTCTCGTCCGTTAACGCTGCCTGCAGATAAATGCCTTCCGTAATTTCACCTTCCACCTGAACCCGAAGCCCCGATTCTATCCCTGCGGATTGGCCCGTCCCTGTCGATACTCCGCGGGTAATGGAACCGCTGGAGCGGAGGTTGCTTCTTGTTGGTACCGAAAAGCTTAGATCCGATGCTCTCGCCGAACGTATCGGTGACGAGTCTGGCATTTCGGTGTTGTTAATCCTCAACGGCCAGATTCTGTAGCTGGATGCAAGATCAAGTGGAATGTATCTGTATTGTACTACAAACAGGGCTGACGGCGGGACGACGCGATTTATAAATGTGATCAGGCCGTTGAGCAAGTCGAGTTCGAATTCTTCACGCGCCACGCGCTTCTGATCGATGTAAACGATGATCGTATTTTCTAGCAGAAACGGGTGGATTAAGAACGGACCTTGGCCCTGAACAACGAGTGTATCAATTCTGGACGGGAAGCTGTCGATGTTGGATTGGCTCGGCGCCTTCTTCCCCTCAGAGATTTGTGCACGCAGGTCGCCGACCATGGTGATCGTAACCAGAATCGATAGAACTCCGATGATACTCTTCAACGTACGCAGAAACCGTTTGTCTGGGATCGATTGACCACAAATCAACCCGTCGACGGGAGGCCGGTTTCCATTTCAGATATTCCTGTGCGCCGAAGGTTGTGGCAGGCGTGTCGCTTTAATAACTTGAGTGCTTATCATCTTGCATTAATTGCCCCGAATTCCAACCCTATGTCTACTCTTGGTACCCCGTCTGAACCTGCCCTGATTGCAATTGTGGGAGCCGGTCCCGCCGGATATTACGCCGCCGAGAAATTGTTGCGGCAGGACGACATTGATGTGCGTGTTGATATGTATGAAAAATTACCAACACCATACGGACTTGTTCGAGCAGGGGTCGCTCCGGATCACGAAAAGATCAAAAATGTAACGCGCGTTTTTGACAAAACAGCTGCAAGACCGGGGTTTAGATATTTCGGAAACGTGGAGTACGGGGTCCATGTGTCCCTTGCTGATCTGAAGAAGCATTATCACCAGGTATATTTTTCGACAGGAGCTGCCGTAGACAGAAAGCTCGGGATACCGGGGGAAGACCTTATTCGCAGCCACTCTGCTACGGAATTCGTTGCCTGGTATAACGGGCATCCCGAGTATCGGCACCTGCAGTTCGACCTTTCTCAGAAAAGTGTCGCTATCATCGGAATGGGGAATGTGGCAATCGACGTGGCCCGAATCCTTTGCAAAACTGCGAGCGAACTCGCTTCCACCGATATAGCCGATTATGCGCTGGAAGCGCTCTCGAAAAGTAAAGTTCGAACCATTTACATGATCGGTCGCCGCGGACCGGCACAAGCCGCCTTCACCCTGCCCGAAATCAAGGAGATGGGGACACTCGAAGATGCCTCCTGTGTTGTGCTCGAAGAAGAGGCCAGACTGGATACCCTGAGCGAACAGCTTCTCACGGAAACACCTGACCGAATGACATCCAAGAAACTGGAGATTATTAATTCGTACATCGGCGGGACGAATGAAAACGGTTCCAAAGAATGCCAGGTCCGGTTCTTGTTATCTCCGACCGAACTGATATCCGACGAATCGGGCGCAGTCAGCGGAATGAAACTTGTTCGAAACAGGCTCGAAGCCAGTGGGTCGCGTCTTACTGCCCGCGCCACAGATGAAACCATTGAATTACCTGTCGGCCTTGTATTTCGGTCCGTCGGGTATCGAGGCGTTGCACTCCCCGACCTGCCGTTCAATGAAAGCTGGGGGGTTGTTCGAAATGACAAGGGGCGTGCTGTGGAAGAATCAGGGGAGGTGGTCCCGGGCTGTTATGTAGGCGGCTGGATAAAACGAGGCCCTAATGGAGTTATCGGAACCAATAAACCGGATGCTTTCGAAACGGTAGGTCACATGCTTGAAGATCTGGTTTCCGGAATACACCTGCGACCATCAAATCCTGGTCTAGAAGCTGCAATGACGATGGTGTCCGGAAAACAGCCCCGATGGGTTTCTTATTCCGAATGGGAGAAAATCAATGAACGGGAGACACAAGCGGGCGCTGCCTCTGACCGACCAAGAGTGAAGATAACATCAGTCGAAGAAATGCTGACGGTCGCTGGTAAGTGAGCCGGTTTATACTTCGTTCTCCAGACTCGCGACGTCAAGAATACGAAAGCCTTCTCGATCGAGTTCAGTTTTCAAGAGCTCCAGCCCCATCCAGTTTTCGGTTGTCGAAAACTCGGCAAGTCCGATGGAAACGGACTCTGTTTTAATACCGTCCGCCTTAGTAATTATTTCTTCGACCGCATGCACGCAATGTGCGCAATGCATTCCCGCTAATTTTAATGTTATCGTTGACATAATTAAATTTTAATATTATCGTTGACATAATTATATTTATTTCCTTACATGCGCTTCAAGCGCAAGCTGTTACCTAGAACTGATATACTGCTGAGAGCCATGGCCGCAGAGGCCATCACGGGACTGAGAGTCAGACCGAACATGGGGTATAACACGCCAGCTGCGACCGGGATCAACAAGATGTTGTAAATAAACGCGAATCCCAGGTTTTGATAAATCACGCGGAGGGTTTTTTTTGCATACCGGATGGCATCAGCAACGGATCCGACGTCTCCCGATATGATTGTAATATCTCCCGCTTCGATGGCAATATCAGATCCCGATCCGATCGCTATGCCTATATCGGCCTGAGCAAGTGCTGGTGCATCGTTGATTCCGTCTCCGACCATTGCCACGCTCTGACCATCCAACTGATATTTCTCTACCAGTCGGCGTTTACCTTCTGGCCGAATCCCCGAATGCACGTGATCGAGATCCAGTAACGAACCGAGTCTATTGGCAGCGGCAGCCTGATCACCCGTAACCATTATTACTGAAAGACCTTCATCTTTCAGTCGATCTACACCTCTTTTTGCGCTGTCACGCAACTGGTCTGCTATGGCGATCTGTCCGATCAGAGTAGCGTCCAGCGAGACAGAAATGATGGTGTGACCGTATTCGAGCCACGACCGATACTGTTCAGAAGAGCTTGATTTCGGGATGCTGTCTTTGCCTGAGTTGGCCGATCTTTTGTCCCTTGAATCGACGTTTAATTGCGTGACATAATTTTCAGTCCCTACACGAATTACCGCACCATCAACAATGCCGCTTACCCCTTCGCCGGGCACAACTTTGAACTCATCCACACCGGAGACGAATTCGGGGCCAGCCAATCGAATGGCTTTTGCAAGTGGGTGTTCGGACTTGTGTTCCAGAGCAGCCGCCACCGCAAGAACATGCTCCTCCGAGTACCCATTCATCACGATTATGTCTACTACTTCGGGTCGGCCTTCTGTCAGAGTCCCGGTTTTATCGACCAATACGGTCGATAATGATGCGATTTTTTGAAATGAGTCTCCTCCCCGAAGTAAAATTCCTTTGGCTGCCGCGCGACCCGTCCCGACCACAATGGCCGTCGGCGTTGCCAGGCCCAGGGCGCAGGGGCAGGCAATTATCAATACGGTCACGAATCGAAGCAAGGCGTTGTTTATCACTGGTTCCGGACCCCATACCGCCCATGCAGCCGCTGTCATCATGGCGATCAGCAAAACCACAGGTACAAAAATGGCAGAGATGCGATCGGCCAGGGCCTGTACCGGTGCTTTAGATTCCTGAGCCTTTTTAACACTTCGGACAATCTGTGAGATAAGCGCGTCCTCGCCAAGTCTGGATACGGTTACATCAACAGTTCCGACCGTATTCAACGTACCCGCCCAGATTCTGTCACCAATAGATTTCTCAGCGGGAATGGACTCTCCAGTGAGCATGCTTTCATCAATGCTGCTCCGTCCTTCTGAGATAATTCCGTCGGCCGGGATGCTTTCACCGGGCAATACGCGAATCAAATCTCCGAGACTCAACGATTCTATGGGAACTGAGACTATTCGTCCGTCTCTGAGCAAATTTGCCGTGTTGGGCTGCAACCGAATAAGAGCCCGGATCGCCTCTCCTGTTTTCGTGCGAGCCCGCGCTTCGAGCATTCTTCCCGCCAGAATCAGCGTTACGATCATCACTGCGGCTTCAAAGTACACAGCGTCTCCCCCGGAAATCCCTGAGAAGAACGAGGGAAATAAAAATACACTGGTACTGTAAATGAACGCCGAGCCAACCCCAAGTGCCACCAGTGTATTCATGTCAGCGCTACGAAGTCTTGCTGCTATGAATGCTCCCTTGAAAAACTCGGCCCCGGCATAAAATATAACTGGTAGACTGAGCATGAAGAGGACCAGGTGCCAGACATATGTCGACGGAAATAACTGACTGTTCATCGACAAATACATGATTGCTCCTGACAGCAATGCACTCAAAAACAATTTCCGACGGACGGTGGAAAAACGATCTGCCTCAATTCTGCTGATTTCTGCGAGCGCATCTGCGGTCGAAACTACGCGAGTTGATGATCCTCTTGCCTGACCAAAGACATCCGACAAAAATGCTGGTTTCACCAGGTCAGGGATGTACCGAACTTCGATAAGATGCCCGTCGGAATCCGGGTCTTTATCGACACTGGTAGAAACAACTCCGGCAGCATCTGCCAAAGTGCTTTTCAGTCGGTCAATCCGGGCAGCACTATCATGGTTGTCGATTACAGTTTCTGCAATCAGCGTGCGAACCCCATAACCCGCCTTCTCTATGGTTTGAACCATTCTTGAAGATGGCACACCGGTATGCGAGACTACGGCACTTTCAGTTGCGTAGTTTACACTGACATGGCCAACCCCCTCAAGTTCAGAGAGACGGCGTTCTACCCGAGCAGCACAGGCAGAGCATGTCATTCCTTCTACAGGAATCGATATGGAATCGGTTCTTGAGTCCACGCAATATTCAGGGAAGTGCAGAAAAACAGAGGTGAATTAAGCCGTACCGAATAGAATGATCCACCCGATAAAATCAATTTCTTCCAAAGTTCTGCGCGTTGCTGTACACGTCAATCTCCTGAGTCCATAAATTCAGCGCTTGTTACAAGAAACCTGACCTCCAATCTCACATGAACCGGGAACTGGTACAAAGCCAGATAGGGCGGACACTCGATTCAACCGACTACAAAGGATTTGATCGCGCGTACAAGGGTAAAGTCCGGGACACGTATGTAGCGGGAGACAAACTGCTCCTCATCACCACGGATCGTATCTCCGCCTTTGATCATATCCTTCGCCAGACGATTCCGTTCAAAGGACAGGTCCTGAATCAGCTGGCTGCTTTTCATTTTAAGAAGACGGCTGATATCATTCAAAATCACGTCTTGTCTATTCCAGATCCCAATGTAACGGTGGCCACTCTGTGCGAGGCGCTGCCCGTAGAGTTTGTCGTAAGAGGTTATCTCGCTGGTCACGCATGGAGGACCTACCTGTCTGGTGGACGCCTGTTATGTGGCGAGACGTTGCCAGACGGCCTTAAAGAAAACTCAGCGCTACCTTACCCGATCTTAACTCCCGCTACGAAAGCGGAATCCGGACATGATGAAGATATTTCTGTGCTCGAGATCATAGAGCGAGACATTCTGACTGAAGAGTCCGTCTCCTTATTAAAAAAGAACGCCCTGGCGCTTTTTGCGCGAGGAACCGAGGTAGCAAAGGCAAATGGCCTCATCCTGGTAGACACCAAATACGAATTTGGTCGACTTCCCGACGGCTCCTTCATTGTAATTGACGAAATTCATACCGCCGATTCCTCGCGATATTTCTACGCTGATTCGTATCAGGATCTGTTAGCCGGCGACCGTCCCCAGCGCCAGCTGTCAAAGGAATTTGTACGCGAATGGTTGATGAACCAAGGTTTCCAGGGGCTGGATGGTCAACAATTGCCGGACCTGGACGTGGAGTTCGTCGAAGAGGTGTCTCTACGTTATATCGAGTTGTATGAGAAAATGACGGGTGGATCGTTCGTGCCTGATACGCACCCTGACCCGGTAACTCGAATCAGCGAAGTAATCAATCATTACCGGTCGTAGAGGCGTCGAGGCTCGACGATTCTCAGTCCCCTGACGGCGTCACGCCCTGTACCCACTCTTCGGATCCGTCACAGAACTTTTCCCGCTTCCAGATAGGGACCCTTTTTTTCAACTCATCGATCAAAAATCGACACGCACTGAAGGCCTCGCTTCGGTGCTCCGTCGCCACTCCGATAAATACAGAAGCTTCGTTGACAGGAACCAGGCCGGTTCTATGAACAATGGCCGCCCTGATTAGCGGCCATTTTCGCGCAGCATCGCTCAGGATTTTTTGAATCTCTTTTTCAGCCAGGTTCGGGGCTGCCTCATACGATAGAGAGACGGTCTCTCGACCGGCGGTAAATCGTCTGGTCGTACCAAGAAAAATATCAATGGCACCTCCTTCAGACTCGGTCAGGTAGGCAAGAAGTCGATCAGAATCGATGGAGTCAGGTGTTATTTTGACTAAACTCTCCATTATTACCCACCGCTTACGGGCGGAATGATGTACAACTCGGGGGTAGCAATCGCATCGATAACGTCACGGGTCCGCAAATATTTTTCTGGTGATGCAAGCCTGACATACGCCAGATAATCCGACAGCACCGGATACAACTTTCCGACTTCTCTCAATACGTCCGCGCCCGTTGAGCCTTCGGCAATATCGATTTCGAAATTCGCCAATCCGGCTTCTTCCTTGAGCATCGCAAACAATGTAATCCTGATAGTCACCCGCGTGTCATCATTGAAGATGGATGGCCTTAACCGGTTGTACCTTTGCAGCAAACCTGGCCGGCAGATACGATGACAGGCCACATAAAATTAGAGTAATCAGTGCCACGACAAAAAAGTCGGTGGGACTCATTTCAATAGGAGCCGCGTCCATGTAATACGCTTCTTTGGGCAGAGGGATTATCGAATATTTTAATTGTGCCCACGAAAATACGAGAGCTATGAATTCACCTGCCGCAATTCCAACGGTCGCGATATAGAGCCCGAGATATAAGAATATTCGCTGCAACGACTTTCTGCTGGCACCCAGGCTTGCAAAAATACCAATTTCCGCAGTTTTCTCCAGGATGATCATGAGCAGTGTGCCAATTATATTAAACGCTGCAACGATCACAATAATACCGATCACGAGCGGAATGATTCCTTTCTGCAAATCGATCCATGAGAAAAGACTCCGTTGGATTTCATATACGGACCGAGCCATTACTGGGAATTCCAATTCACCGGCAATTGATTCCGCCACTTCAATCGGGTCTGCCGACTGACTTAACGTCAAATCGTATCGAGTTACTTCGTCGGGGCCGTACCTGAATAAATCTCGGGCAGATTCCAGAGGCGCATACACATAGGTATCGTCAAAATCAGCAAGCGAAGTCTCATATATACCAACGATCTGATACTGTTTAAGCCTCGGTATGCCCGAAATCTGACCGTCGGAGCCGTTCCCTCTAAGTGAAACGGCATGAACACGATCTCCCGGCGCCAGGCTGAGCCGTCGCGCCAACGAGTTACCTACGACCATGGGCAGATTACCGTGGGCCAGTTCAGTCAGATTGGCACCGCCTTCTGTGAGATGCGCCATCAGATACTCAGGTAAGGCCTCCACCCCACTGAGACTGACGCCGTCGGACCTGTCGTCGCCCGCCCGCAGAAGGATAAACTCTTCAATTACGGGCGATATCAGGGAGACATCGCTGTTTTGTTTTATGATCCGAAGAGTTCTACCGGCCTCGGCAATTGGTGCGTTTCTGAAGCTCTCTACCTGGACCTGAGCGCCGAATCCGATGATCTTGGCTTCTATCTCCGAAGCGAAACCGCGAACTATTGCAAGGGAAATTATTAGCGCGCACACTCCGACGGCGACCCCGGAAATGGAAATGGCCGTCACAAATCGAATAAATCGCTTCCCGTCAGACCGGCTTTCTGCACCCGTCAGGTATCTCAGGGCAATGGAATGTTCGAACGATATATTCAAGTTTCAGTCATCGTAAAGGAGAAGGTTGGACCGGGACACACAAGACGATTTCCATGGTGAAATTGATCCTAGAGGATTCAGACTCGAAGATTCTGCGAACAAACCGATAAGCCCTCTTACTGACGTAACTTGTGTTTTTCAGGCACAAAGAATCAAGTTCAGGGCACGAATGAATAATTTGACGTCGTCGACTCCAATACCGGTCAATGAACCGGTTAAATCGTACGCACCAGGATCACCTGAAAGAGCCTCGCTCAGGAAACGACTTCTTCAGATGCGCTCGGAAACGATTGACATTCCGGCCGTAATCGGAGGCCAGGAAATCCGAACGGGCAGGACCCTTGATGTAGTAGCGCCACACGAACACTCCCGGGTACTGGCAAAGGCCCACCAGTGTGGTGAAGTCGAGTTAAAGTCAGCAATTGATGCCGCCATGAAAGCCCGGCACGACTGGATGCACATGCCATGGACCGAACGCGCCGCAATATTTCTCAAAGCAGCTGACCTGCTCGCCGGACCCTGGCGAGATACGATAAATGCGGCCACCATGCTGGGGCAGAGTAAAAACCCGCATCAAGCTGAAATCGACGCTGCCTGTGAACTGATTGACTTTTTCAGGTTCAACGTCCATTTCATGGAGCAAATCTATGCGCACCAGCCCATAAGTTCGCCAGGAGTCTGGAATCGACTGCAGTATCGAGCTCTCGAAGGATTTGTATTTGCTGTCACACCATTCAATTTCACGTCGATCGCCGGAAACTTATGTTCAGCACCAGCGATGATGGGTAACACGGTGCTCTGGAAGCCAGGATCGACGTCGAATTTGTCGTCATGGTATATCTACAAAATGCTCGAAGAAGCCGGACTTCCCGACGGAGTGATAAACATCATCCCGGGTCGTGGATCGGAAGTTGGCAAACATGTCTTCGCCTCTAAAGACTTCACCGGATTACACTTTACCGGCTCCACGCCAACATTTCAGTTCATGTGGTCTGAAGTCGCCAGAAACCTGGGTACGTACAAAACTTATCCACGCCTGGTCGGCGAAACGGGAGGAAAAGACTTCATTATGGCTCATCCGTCTGCGGACCCTGTCGCTTTGGCGACAGCGATTGTACGTGGGGCGTTTGAATATCAGGGCCAGAAGTGTTCGGCCGCGTCCAGAGTCTACATCCCGTCCTCACTGTGGAATGTTGTTCGTGACGAAATGTTGTCACAGCTGTCAGAAATCACAATGGGTCCCGTGGAGGACTTCTCCCACTTCGTCAATGCCGTCATAGATAAAAAAGCCTTCGACAGCATTTCAGGGTATATCGATCACGCCAGGACGGCGGAGGGCGTCGAAATAATTCATGGTGGCAATTACTCTGATGAAGAAGGGTATTTTATCGAACCGACAGTTATTCTGGTCGATGATCCATCTTACCGGTCAATGTGTGAAGAAATATTCGGGCCGGTCGTGACGATACATGTGTACGACGACAATAAATTCGATGATACGGTAGATATTCTGGATGCAACATCTAAATTCGCCCTGACCGGAGCGTTATTTGCGAGAGATCGAGAGGTAATCAGGGCTGTTACGAAGCGCCTGACAGACAACGCCGGCAATTTCTACATCAACGATAAACCTTCGGGAGCTGTAGTCGGTCAACAGCCATTCGGTGGTGCACGCGCCTCTGGAACGAACGACAAGGCCGGTTCCTATCTGAATCTGATCAGGTGGACGTCAGCGCGTACGATAAAAGAGACCTTTGATCCACCGCACCATTTCAGTTACCCGTTTCTAGAGAACGATCCGTCAGATACCAGTATCTGAATCCATGTTTCGCTTTCATCAGTCTTACGTTATCTGTATAAATGTCAACCCGGCTTAAAGTTGTTCAATTCGGAATTGGTCCAATCGGTCAATCGTGTTTGCGGACTGTTCTTTCTAAAAATAAATCGATCGAACTCGTAGGCGCCATTGACATTGATCCCGAGAAGGTCGGCAAGGACGTCTCTGAAATTCTCGGCCTGGAGCAAAAAACGGGCGTAATTGTGGGCTCTGATGCTCGCGCTGTTCTTGAAAACGCGAGGCCGGACGTCGTGGTGCATACGACCTCGTCCTTTCTAGCCAGCATGTATGATCAACTTTTGTTATGCGCTGAGTACGGCGCGAACGTTGTTTCGTCAACGGAAGAGTTGTCGTACCCCTTCGACCGACATCCCGAAATTTCGGTGCGCCTCGACGAGGCGGCAAAAAAACATGGGGTGACGTTGCTGGGAACCGGCGTAAATCCTGGTTACGCGATGGATGCGCTCGCACTCATGGCAACAGGAGTTTGTAACGAGGTGACTTCAATTGAGGTCAATCGCGAAGTAAATGCCAGTCTCCGACGATTGCCATTGCAGCTGAAGATTGGAGCCGGCCTCTCTGTCGAGGCATTTGAAGAGAAAAAAGCAACAGGACAATTCGGGCATATTGGTCTTGTTGAATCCGTGAAGCTGATCGCTGACGGGCTAAATTGGCCCATCGAGCGGCTCAATGAAACGCTCGACTGCGTCATTTCTCCCAAGAAGGTTGTTACGCCATTTCTGACCGTCGAGGAGGGACAAGTTGCTGGAATTCACCACTATGCAAAAGCATTTATCGGTGATACATGCGTGATCTCTCTCGATCTGAAGATGTTCGTTGGTGCAGAAGATCCAAGAGACGCTGTTCTCGTACAAGGGGACCCACCAGTGGATCTCGTTGTCCGGGGTGGTATTTTCGGCGATACGGCCACAGTCGCGACGTTGATCAATGGCATTCCGTCGGTCGCAGCCGGACCGGCTGGACTGGCGACTGTTGCAAGTTTGCCGATTCCGCGAGCCTTCGGTACAAAATGGTCTAAATAGGATTATGAGAACTGGCACGAGGATAGTTGAATATCGATCGGATCATCATCCGGCGTTCAGATCCAGGGCCCATGTTTTCTCGTCCCGAATGGCTCTCCCGCTGGGTGTGTGTATGATCCCGGTTATGATTTTAGGGTTATCGTCGGTTCTACAGGGGCAATCGGTAATCGGGTATCTGTATTTCGGATTTCCGGCAGGATTATCAATAGCCGCAGCATGGACATACATCCGCATCAGAGATGTACTGGTTGAGATGCATTTCAGAGATGGTGACGTCGGTATTCGGTCACTGGTTTCCGCCGCGTCACCTTCCGGAAAAATTCGATGGTTCAGGCTTCTCGACATGCAATCTGATGGAAATCAGATTCGCTTGACTCTCGGCCACGAGTTCTATAAAATATTTCTTTCGGAATGGCCGGAGAAACAGGATCTGATCGAACATCTCCGGGAAGCGCTGGGAGATATGAAGCAGCAACTTGATGATTGAGATAAACAGAGATTCAGAGATTCCGTTGCATACGCAGCTCGAGAGCCGGATTCGATTTCTGATAGCGAACGGACACTACCGGGTTGGCGAGATTCTTCCGTCTACGCGTGCTCTTGCGGAGCAACTGGATATTTCTTTCCACACCGTCCGCAAATCTTATCGAAATCTGGAGAGAGACGGGTATGCTAAAGCGCACGCTGGCCGCGGGTACGTCGTTACGGAATTCGCGCCACCAGCGAAATCCGAAAGCATGGAACAGGGTGCTGCTCTCGTTCGCGATTCTCTGCAACAATTAATAGGTCTTGGGCTCAGCGAAGCGGATATCGACTATCTTATTCAGGAGCAGATGTCCCTGCTCGAAACGGAGGAATATCCATACAAAATTGTCGCGGCTGGGACATACAGAGAGTGGGCGCAATCATGCGCTCAACAACTTTCGACTCTCATTCAGAAGGACATCACGCCGACTACGCTTCCGAAACTCGTCAAACACTCGGATGCCGATTTCGTCCTGGTACCTTTCAGGGAAGTCCGGAGTGTTCTGGCGACGGCGCCCCGAGCAGACGTAATCGGTCTGCTGACAGAATTGGACTCGGGATCGTTAGGGCATGTCTCGAGGCTACTCGAACGAGAAACGCTGGGAATTGTAACCCGATATGCTGACGCCATCGGTCCACTTACGTCAGAACTTAGAAATCAGACAAGGTTCAGTGGTCAGGTGTTAGCTGTTTCGATAGATAATGGCAATGAACATGTGACACCTCTGTTGCGACAATGTGACCTTATTTTGTATACGGAAGCAGCTGAAAAACAGCTCAGATCTGTAATTCCTAAGTCGATTCGGCACTATCCGATAAAAATCAGTGTAGCTGAATCGTCAATTGAGCGCCTCCGTCAGCAAATCCCCTCCTGACGTATTAGATTTTCCTGCTCGGGACTTTCCATTGTTCTTGCCGTCCGTGTCGTCAGTACGTTCTTGATCAACATCACCTGGATATTTTACCCTGACATGATAAACGCCCATCAGAACCGTCAAAAAAGTCGCCTTTATTTTCTTCAGGTTTGCAAACGTTAAAGAGCATTCATCGAGCTGACCGTCATCCATTTTGGCCTGTAAAATGGACCCGACCAGTGACTCTAAACGCTTGTGGGACGGTTTATCCAGGGCACGCGCCGCGGCTTCCACCGCGTCAGCAAGCATCAGGATCGCCGTCTCTGCCGTGTTTGGCTTCGGACCTGGATATCTGAATTCTGACTCCTGGACTTCCGGCTCTTTTGGCTGGTGCTGCGCAAGAGCCCGCTGATAAAAGTACTCTATGCGAGTCGTACCGTGATGCATTGGAATGAAGTCCTGAACGGCCTGCGGAATTCTGTTTTTACGGGCGACTTCGAGTCCTTCTTTTACGTGGTTGGCAATGATCAACGCACTCATGCTGGGCCTGAGATGATCATGTGGATTATCCATCCCGGCCTGGTTCTCAACAAAATATTCAGACTTTCCGGATTTGCCGATATCATGGTACAATGCGCCAACCCGCGCCAGTAGCGCGTTTGCGCCAATGCTCGCCGCCGCGGCTTCGGCCAGATTGGCCACCTGCAGCACGTGATTAAACGTACCTGGAGCGTTCATGCTCATCTCTTTCAACAACGGCGAATTCGTATCTGACAACTCAAGAAGTGTAAGGTCGGTTGTGATATTAAAAACGCGCTCGAATCCCCACAAGAGTGGATAAGCCATCAGAAGCAAGGCCGAGTTAAATGCTACAAACATCATCTCGTAAGTGAGTCTGTCGAGAGGCTTATTCTGCAACAAATAGGTGGCTGCCAGGATGGCCAGGTAACCAGTCAGAACCAGACCGGCGCTGATAAAGAACTGACCTCGGTTACGAATATCTCGGACGCTGAAAATACCCACGGTACAGGCAAATAACGTGGCATACATATAGGCGAAGTCATAGTCCAGCAGGTGACTGCCCATAAGCGCCATGGTAAGGGTCGCGAATATGCCCACCCGCGAGTCGAAAATCACTGTCAGCAATATGGCAACGATGGCCACAGGAACAACGTACATATCCAACAACGCATACCGGAGTGCAAATGCGAACGACCCCATGATGGCCAGAAATAAGATGGTGATAAGTACCATCATCTTATTATCCATAAATATGTCTCTGCGCAGCAAATACAGAAAGAGGAAAAAAATCAGGTACGTGGATACAGTCAGTATCAACTGGCCGAAAAAACGACTCCAGGATATGGCACTTTGATTTCGCCTTTTTTGCTCTCCTTCTAAAGAAATGAGTCTTTGCAAAATAGCTTCAGTCACAATATCTCCTTTTCGAGCAATGATTTCGCTCGTACGCACTACATTTTTCGTTGGAGATAAAGCTCTCTCCTGTGAATTCCATAAATCCTCAGTTGCGGCGCGATCGTAGAGATGCGAAGGGACGAGCGAATGCGCAAACATGGCCATAGCAATGTCCGAACGGCCGGGGTCGACAGGGAAATTGCCATCGAATCGAAGCCTTGCCGAACTCATGGCGGTGTTGATCGAAATCAGATTGGACACAACTTCCGGTGTCTGACTTCGGGCGGCCAGGTTTCTGGACATAATCCGGGAAGCGTACAAGCTATCCTTTGAGATGTTAAGGACTCCTCGGCGGAGAAGAGCCGTCCCGGTATTCCACACAAGTGTTGTGATCTGTTGATTTAGCGTCGCACTGGATCGTGTGCGGGAAGAGGACGAATACCCTGGTGTACTGTTAGCGTATGACTCAAGAAGATCCCTCCATTGCACTTCCGTTAATGTTAACGCTACAATTTCACGCGCTTCCCGGTAGGCTATAGAGTCCGATTTCGCCTGTACCAGTCGGCCTCTGGATCGACCGATTTCGGACGAGGTCCAAAGAGATAGTGCCATTTCTATTTCGCTGGAAAGCGAATCCAGTCGCTGTTGAAAAGCTACTGTCACATCTGCGGGAACGTTGAAGATGGGCAGCGTGGAGGCTCGAATAGATTCCTTGTCAGCTTGAATTTCAGAGTCTGTTTTCAGAATAGGAAAATCATAGGGTGCGATCAGGTCTTCCCATCTCCAGACATCGTCGACAGCAACAGCGTATTCGAAATCGCTCCCCCGTCGAAAAGAAAACATGCTGGCAACCACAAGCGTGAGCAAGATGCTGGCCTTGATCGCAATCTTAATCCTGAAGGATCGACGCGTCGACGCATCCCCTTTTTCCAAGTTTGACCCAACCGGTCTCACAGATCTCTTCCGAAGTCCTATTTTTGAAAGAAATGACATTTCGTAACTACTTGTGCAGATATGATAGACTTGTACCAACGACTATCGTTATCACAGAACCGATAGCTGTATACCAGGGCCATGCAATTGATTTCAAATTGCCCGCCGCGATTACCGCAGCGTCTGGTTTGAATACGAATATCCAGCCTGTATCCGGGCCATACCAGACTCCAAATATGACGCCCACCATCACGATGATGGTAAGTCCGAATGCGATCATCGCTTCCTTTTCTTTAACGCGTTCGGACAGCATGCCTAACACAAACGCACCCAGAAGAGATCCATATGTAAAAGAAGCAATCGAAAGCCCCAATTCAACCACTGGGTTTTTTTGATCCTCAAAAAGTGTAGCAAAAAACATGAAAACGATGCCCCACATGAGCGTAATTAACCTGGATGCTTTCAGGGGATTATAGTTGGCTTCATTCCACGCCCTGACTTTCGAAAGAACATCGGTTAGCGTTGACGAAGCAAGAGCGTTTAGAGACGAAGAAAGTGTACTCATAGCCGCTGCAAGAATACCGGCCAGCACGAGCCCCGACACTCCGGATGGGAGTCCCTCCAGGATAAACCGGGGAAATACCTCATCTCCCCTCGAAAGCCCCAGTTCTGCGAGGGAAGCTCCTCCGTAGTAAACCCACAATAGTGCTCCTACGACCAGGAATATCGCGAATTGAAGCGCTACGATAAATGCGCTTCCGATTAATGCTTTTTTGCTGTCCGCCAAAGTTCGACACGCAAGTAAACGTTGAACGATCAGATGATCCGTTCCATGCGAGGCCATCGAAAATATGCCACCACCTATTACGGCTGTCACAAATACGTACGGCTGGGTTAGAATGCTGTTTATTTCCCAATTGCCAAAATCAAATACCATCAATTTACCGGATGCCTCCAGAATGGCGAGGCCTCCTTCTGGCAGGTTGGAAAGCAGAACCCAGATCGATCCGATAGCCGCAAGCAGATAAAGTCCCATCTGTATGACATCCATCCAGACCACGGCTTTTAATCCACCCATATACGTATACGACATCGTAAGTAACCCGATGCTCACGATGATTATAGGATACCCGACGTCCATGCCTGTGGAGTCGGCGATTACTTTTAGTGGAATGGCGGTCGCAAACAACCTGACGCCATCGGCAAGCAGACGGGTGCCCATGAAGGTAATAGAAGACAGAGTCTGCATTCTGGGTCCAAAACGCTGGCCGAGATAATCATACGCTGTAGTCAGCTCACCCGCGAAGTATCTGGGCAGGAAAACTAACGCGACGATCGTTCGACCCAGTAGATACCCGATTGTGATCTGTAAAAACACCATGGTGCCGCCAAACGCAACAGCAGGAATTCCGATAATGGTCAGTGTACTTGTCTCTGTAGCAACGATCGAAAAACACACAGCCCACCAGGGTAAATCCTTGCCACCAAGAAAATAATCTTTGACAGAGACCTGCTTGCCGGACATTCGAAGCCCAACCCAAATCACACCGATGAGGTATGCAAGTAATACGATATAATCCAATGTGGACATCGATGAAAGCCTTATTACTTAAGGATATTCATGAGCTGCTGCTCTGTTAATATTTTAATTCCGAGGACGCGGGCTCTATCGATTTTAGATCCCGGATTCTCCCCTGCGACCACGTAGTCGGTCCGGGATGAAACGCTGCTGGAAACCTTCCCCCCTGCAGACTTGATCAACTCTCCGGCCTCTTTTCTCCCGATTCCATCGAGAGTGCCGGTCAACACGAACGTTTTCCCTCTTAGAGGGGCGCCCTCCCCGCCTTGAGGGATTTCTGATTCCAGTCGAACAGTGTTCACCCCGAGCGTCGTTAAAGATTTAACAAGCTCAACATTTTGTTCTATTGAGAACCAATCTACAAGTGATTGAGCGATTACGTCACCGACTCCATCCACCTTCAGAAGGGCCTCAGCGTCAGCGCCATATAAGTCATGAAGAGACGAAAAAGCCACTACAAGAGCTTCTGCAGTCGTTTTTCCGACGTGTCTTATTCCGAGTGCAAACAACAATCTGGACAGGCTCCTGTTGCGAGAATCGTTGATGCCTTCAAGAGTGTTACTGATTTTTTTTATCCCGAAACCATCGAGCTCTGCCAGGCTGGTTTCGTCGAGTTTATAAATGTCATCCAGCGATTTGATTACGCCCTCTGTTGCCAGTGTCAGAGCCAGTTTGGCTCCGAAACCGTCGATATCCATAGCCCCCCGCGAGACAAAATGTTCAACCAGCCGGGCGAATTGCGCCTCGCATTCCGATGAAACGCAGTAATGGTCAGCCTCTCCTTCCAGTCTCTCAAGGGGCGAATTACACACCGGGCAAGACATAGGCATGCGCCAGGCCTTTTCTGTGCCCGTCCGGGCCTCTACTATGGGCTGCACGACCTTGGGAATCACGTCACCTGCACGTTTGACCAGAACTGTGTCACCAATTCGAATATCCCGGTTCATTATGTAGTCGGCGTTGTGCAACGTTGCTTGCGACACAGTCACTCCACCAATCATCACCGGTTCAAGGACGGCTTCGGGTGTGATTTTCCCAGTTCTACCTACGTTAATGATGATGTCCCGGAGAACCGTAGTTTCTTCTCTCCCGGGAAATTTGTACGCAATCGCCCAGCGTGGCGCATTGGATATCGCCCCCAATCTCCGCTGGTTTTCAATGTCATCAATTTTTACAACTACACCGTCGATTTCATAGCCAAGCGAATCACGGGCGTCGGCCCAATATTTACAGTATCGAACAACGTCTTCTAAGCGATTCACTGTTTCTGTCTGGTCACTGATCGGAAAACCGAGCGAGGCGAACCATGACAATATGGATGACTGAGAATCTCCAATAAATCCCGACGCTGGTCCGGGTGCATACGCAATAAAGCTTAGTGGTCGGGTTGCAGTTATACGTGAGTCCAATTGGCGAAGGCTCCCCGCAGCTGTATTTCGTGGATTGGCGTACGTCTTTTTCCCGGCCGCGGCGAGAACAGCATTCAGCTTGTCGAAATCGGTTTTTGCAAAATAAACTTCTCCTCTAATTTCTAAACGCTCGGGAATTGGTGGATCTGCGCCGGGATCAGAAATTTTGGGCCGGGGAATTCGAAGTGGAATGGATGGAATCGTTCTAACATTTAAAGTAACATTTTCCCCGACACGGCCATCTCCACGCGTTGCGCCCGTTTGCAGTACCCCATTGGAATACAAAAGCGACAGTGCCAGGCCGTCAATTTTCAGTTCGACCGTTATTGACAAAGGCTCATTTTCAGCCAGTTCCAGTCGACTCCGGCATCGACGGTACCATGCTCGAAGATCATCTTCCGAAAATGCGTTCGACAAAGACAAAAGAGCTTCGGAATGTACGATCTTAGAAAACGAGTCGACAGGTTCAGACCCCGTCCGCTGTGAGGGAGAATCGTTCTTCAGAAGCGAGGGATGCGACTCCTCAAGGATTCGCAACTGTTGAAACAGGCGGTCATACTCAGCATCACTTATTACCGGAGCGTCATCCTGATAATACAGTTCAGCGTGCTCTGTCAAAACACTCCCTAATGATGCTACTAATGAGCCGGCATCTTCCCTTGAAAACTTGATAGTGTCGCCGTCGCCGAGCTTGGCCACGAGCGCCTGGGTTCGGGTGTAAAGGTCGATCATTATTTTAATCGTCCCTGGGAAGCGGTGGCCTGCACCACGTGATCCAACCAGTTCTGCGTTCGTTCGCGCGTCATATCGATTTTCCCGTCAGCATCCGTGAGCGAATCAGACAATGTGTATCCATACAATTCTATGCGTGCAGAAGAAATGTCTGATTCGAATATGACCCGCGTAGCAGCTCTTACCACCATGGTATCTTCATGGGCAATCCAATATGGCCGTCGCGCCCAACGATCCCTGCTGATCCTGATCGGGTCCACGTGATCATGCGCTGCTATCACAAGGAATTCCATGGAATCAGGTAATATTATTCTCGCGGGTGATGTTGGCTGGTTCGACGCTACTGAATTGTCGATACTCTGAGAGGTCACGGGCGATGTCTGAGTCGATGTCTCAGTTGATTCAATACCTGTCTCGTTCCCATCTGAGGGCCAGATCATATATCCTGCAACGATTATTATTACAAGCCCCAATCCAATGATGCGACGGGGAGACAGCAGGTTTTTGAGCGAGCGCTGGCTGTCGACGGAATTACTCAGGGAACTCCCCGTTTCCTGCACGTGGATCGTTCCGTCGACGGGCTCTGGCTCTGGCTCCCGCTCCCGCTCTCGCTCTGGAGTCTCTACGATTTCCTCAGCAGGCTCAGGCTCCGGATCAGACTCACTCTTGAGATTTCGTTTCGGCTTGAGCTTGGATTTTGCCTTAGATTTAAGCGTCGGTTTTGGTTCGGGGTCGGAGTTCGCCGTTGGTTCAGGGTCGACCGATGGCTCCGATTCTAATTCTGACTTGAATGGTACCTCATTTTCAACGTCAGACGATGAAGAAACCTCCGTTTCTCCGTCATCCAGAAACATTCTTCTGAGAGTGTCTTGGTACGTCCCTTCGATGGCCTCATCGAGAGCGTCACGGACCGCTCGAACATCGATTTTAAGGGCTACCGCATAACTGGATATGATAGATCGCAGATAGACCCGGTTAAATGCCGGGTGATCTACTAAAGCAGTTTCGTCAAATTTTTCAAGTATATCCGGAGGCAAACGGGTGGCTCTCAAAAGCTCTTCCACGTCGAGCTGTCGATCCTCTCGCAGGTCCTTCAGGTCCTTCGCGAGTCGCCTGCCGGCTTCTTTCTGTTTATCGATCTCAGACATGTGAGCCTGTATACATTAATAGATGACAAATCTGTGATGCATTCATACCAAGGTAAGGTGTCTGATTCCTGCCTTCAAACAAATCGAACATTCCCTTATCATCCGTATATACAGGAGTGAAAAAAACTCTAACATCGATCGACACCGCCCAACCATGTACCGATTACTTCTTCTGGTTCTAGTTTCGTCTGTATGCGCCTCGCCCGTTGCCGCTCAGATGAGCAATCAATCGCCAAAAATTTTGGTGGTGACTGCGCATCCCGACGACGAGGTAATGTTTGCGGCTACCATGTACCGGGTTTCCCACGCTCTTGGTGGAAGCGTCGACCTTGCGCTGGTGACTGATGGAGCTGGTGGGTATCGATTTTCCACTCTTGCCGGGGCTATCTACGGGCTGGATCTGACAGATCCGGAGACGGCCAGGACACATCTTCCGGCAATACGAAAACGAGAATTGATGGCTGGGGGATTGATTGCGGGTATTCGGAACTACATGTTTTTGGACCAGCCGGACCTTGGAAAGACCGAAGATCAGGATTCAATTCTGGCGTTTGTCTGGGACAGAAAATTTGTAGCTGAGAGGCTCGACTATTTTCTTGACAAAGGAGACTATGATTTCGTTTTCACCCATTTGCCGATCAAGCCGTTTCATTCTCATCACAAAGCCGCGACAATTCTGGCCATTCAGGCCGTCTCCAGAATGGATAAAAACGATCGTCCGATTATTCTTGGAGGATTCGTTACCGGAATGATGGATGATGTCGTCGCCAAGTTTACCGAATTGGAGGGACATCCTGAGACCAGAATCTTCAAGGACGGCCCGTTCACATTCGACAGAAGTACCCCGTTCGGGCAGGATGGCAGGCTTAACTACAATATCATCGCAAATTGGATGATTGCTGAGCACAAAACGCAGGGCACCATGCAGCTTTTCATGAGAACGGAGGGCGTGGAAAGATATTGGGTCTATCAAATGAACGGACGTGATGCGATTGGAAAGACGCGGGAAATGATGAAAAACGTACAAGAGGCGCCATTTTGATCAGACGGATTGCTGGCGCCGCCTTGCTGGTCCTGACTTCGTTGTTTCCAGCATGCCAGAATGAGACCATTCTAACTGAAATCGGAGAAATTCCGTCGGATCCAGTCAGCTACGCAACACAAGTAAATCCTATTTTTCAGGCTACGTGTGGTGGGGCATTATGTCATATTTCTCAGGCAACGAATGGTGTAGATTTATCGACACACGACTCAGCTCTCAGCAGTGTTGGCCTCGTGTATGGGATAAATGTCATCGAAGCGGGTAACGCGACCGACAGTCCGATAATCGACAAGATCAGTCCTTCCCCTGAGAACGGGTCAAGAATGCCTTTGAATGCACCGACACTTAGCAGCGAGCAGATCCAAACAATCCGGGACTGGATCAATCAGGGTGCAAAGGATAATTAGAAGCGAGTCTGATGAGAATGTCATTCTACAAAATCTGCTTCCTTGTCGCGATTGCCGCCAATCTCTCTCTCGTTTTCATAAGCGACACTGCCGCCGCACAAGTATGGGCTACCGAGTCGGGGCACGCAGCATTTGTATCCAGCATGCCGTTGTTCGAGTTTACCGGAGAATCAGAGTATCTCGCCGGGCGCATCAGTTTTCCTGATTCCACTCTTGATTTCTATCTTGATCTTGAATCTCTAAAAACGGGAATAGGTAAGCGAGACAAAGATATGCGTCAGACCCTGGGTACGAAAAAAAATCCGTTCGCAGAGTTTTATGGGAGACTTCATGGCGCCATCGATCCCACTTCGGACAACTCTTACCCGGTCACGGCGATAGGGGATTTTTCAATTAATGGCGTGACGCGCCCGGTTACGATTACGGGTGAAATTAAGGTATCAGGCGAAACATTGATTCTAAGCGCGTCATGGATATTGCGACTTGGTGACTACAATATCGAGCCGCCCAAATTATTGATATTTAAAGTCGATGAAGACCAGCGAATTACTATCACAGCGACGCTACAACGCATTTCAGAATGAATTTTCCCGTGTTTAAGAGATATTCTTCGATAGTAGTCATTTTGGCCGCATGTATTGTGAGCGGGATTCAAACGGATGCGATCGCTCAGATGGATCGGAAACGTGCTGATCCCGGCGGACCCGTGGATGAACTATTCCTGACGCCAAAAATCGTCATAAGCAGTTCTGTCCAAAATCTCGATGCGCGAAACTGGAATTTCACCATCATGCATGTGTTTGGAAAATTGAACGGTGGTATTCAGTCGCTTTGGGGTATGGACGATCCGGCGAATATCCGGTTTGGATTGGACTATGGAATAACAGACCGTTTATCCCTCGGTGTTGGTCGCTCCCGACTCGATAAATTATATGACTTCCGCGCAAAATGGAACGTTCTCCGACAAACGAAGGATAACGCGATACCGATAGAAATCGCCCTGGTCGGTGATGTTGGCATCATGTCAGTGGCAAACGGTTTCGAGTTCATTGATCGACTGAATTATTTTGGGAGCATTCTTCTGGCACGTAGAATGTCAGACAAGATCAGTCTTCAAATAACAGGAATGGTTTCTCATTTCAACACGGTTTTCGGTGAAACCGATGGCGGTGTACCCGTCAGCCTTGAACAAAACACACATTACGCGATCGGATTTGCCATGCGGTACCTCCTGACTGAACAGATTTCCTTACTGGCAGAGTATCTACCAGTACTCGGTGAGCGCACAACAGACACTGTTGATGCCTTTGCTATTGCGGTAAACTTCGAAACAGGCGGGCACGTTTTTCAGCTATTCTTGAAAACGTCGCAGTGGCTCACCGAACAACACGTCATGGCCAGAAACAGCGAATCATTTGCTGATGGAGACATCCGATTCGGATTTGTGATCAACCGCGTATTTTAAAATTGACGCGGATCCAGAACGGACTTCTTACGGCCGAATTCAGCTCTTCGCTTTATCCCTATTCAATTCCATCAGATCCACGTTCCAGCGATAATCCCCGAGAAGGTGCTTTACGAAATATTCTGCCCGTAGCCAGAACCAATAGTTGGCCATACTGCCATATCCATGGCGCTGACCGGTAAACAAGAAAAAGTCGAAACGTTTATTTGCTTTGATCAGGGCATCGACCATTCGGTACGTGTTCGCAGGATGGACGTTATTGTCAATATCGCCGGTAGTTAACAGAAGGTGCCCCTTCAGGTTTTCGGCAAGACTCGGATTCTTATCAATGTCGTACTTGAATGATACGGTGCCCGAATCACTCTCAACCTCTTCAACACCATGGTGTTTTTCGGACCACCACCGATTGTACACGTCATTTGTGTGATTACCCGAGGACGATACGGCGACTTTGAAAAAGTCTGGATACACCAACATAGCAGCTGTGGACATAAATCCACCTCCCGAATGGCCATATATACCCACCCGTTCAGTATCGATATAGCCAAATCTGTCGGCCAGCTGTTCTACAGTCACTTTTTTATCTTCCAAGCCATAATCTCGCAGATCGCCGTAACCATAATTATGATACCACTTGGAGCGTGCAGGATGACCGCCGCGGTTGCCAACTGTCACTACGATGATTCCGAACTGCGCCAGCGCAGTCTCATACCGACTCGTAGAGAACGATTTAGAGACCGATTCTGTTTGGGGTCCGGGATATACATATTCAACGATGGGATACGACTTAGTCGAGTCGAAATCGAATGGTTTGTACATCACGCCATACAGATCGGTAATATGATCGCCGGCCTTTACCGTGAACGGTTCTGGAAATTGATACCCCGCCTCAAACAATCTGTCAAAGTCGGCTGTCTCGAGATCCACCACTTTCCGTCCGGCTGTACTGTACAATCCGGCAGCGGGCACGGTGTTAACCCGGGAGTAGTTGTCAACAAAATATTTTTTCGACGGGCCCAGGCTTGTCCGGTGATCGAAATCTCCGGAATTCAACAGCTCCATTCCGCTTCCATCCAGATTTATGCGGTAAATGTGTTGGAAATAAGGATCCTCGCCATTTTCCCTGGCATTGGCCGTAAAATAGATCACTCCTTTGGCCCCATCAACATCCAGTATGCGGCGAACCGAAAACGGCCCGCGAGTGATCTGGTTTATGATAGTCCCGTCTGCAGCATAGCGATATAGATGTCCCCAACCGTCTCGCTCTGACCACCAGATCATTTCACCTGAATCCAGTAATTCCAATCGCTTCATCTCAATGTATGTGTTGAGTCTCTCCTCGAATAGAACCTGAATCTCGCCGGTCGCGGTATTTGCTCGCAAAACATCGACGCGTTTAAGATCCCGGGAGGCCCGATTGAAGTAGAAAAATTCAGAATCGTCGGATAGCCATAAAGACCTGCGTGGCTCATCGCTGTCGGGATAGAAGAACTGCCGCGCAGTTGATACTGAAATCGACTGGTCCGTAAATGATTCCGCGTCCAGAATCAAAGCGGTACCGTCCTCGAGGTCAAAAAGCATCACCTCTGACTGAGTGACGTCCTCCTCTCCGGGCATATCATATTTATAGGTCTCGAGTTCTGGCCGTTCATTTCCCACAGAATGGATGACCCAAAGATCGCCCACTTCCCGCTGGTCGCGCCTGACTATTGAAAACTTCGCTGAATCATGAGACCATGCCACGCTGACTCGTTTTCTTTTGTCTTTATTCTCCTCTCGGTCAGTGTCTTTACCACGAGAACTGCCTACCCAGCTATAATGCTCAACTCCGTCTTCGGTCAGTTGTGTCTCGGTAACTTCTATTTCATC
This sequence comes from Bacteroidota bacterium, assembly GCA_004356265.1. Lineage (GTDB taxonomy): Bacteria > Bacteroidota > Rhodothermia > Rhodothermales > UBA10348 > N075bin62. Next base: position 407 of record SMXK01000067.1, on the reverse strand, counting down.
CTCGGCTTCTTCAGCATCATCGCCGGTTTTTCCAACCCGCGCTGCAAGCACCTTCTCATAAACGTCGCCACTGATCGACCATAGATTGTGATTCCGGCCGAATACAACCGTGTTTCCATCCGGAGAAATCGCGGCCCACGATGGGTGGTTATCTGGTTCTTCCCAATCGCTGAGCTCCCGAACCGTTCGGGAGTTTATATCATACTCGAAATGGAATACCTTCTTCTCTGGTTTCTCCTCTTCCTTTTCGGAATCGTCCTCCTGATCTTTTTCTTCGTCATCGAGCTCATCTTCCTCATCGAGTTCGTCCTCTTCTTCATCCTGTGATGACGTCACATCGAAGCGCAGGATTGTGTCGCTCAGAAACTTGATTTTCTTTATAGGGAGATGTTTAGCGTCCCACGGAT
>SMXK01000066.1 GCA_004356265.1 Bacteroidota bacterium | reverse complement strand
TATCTCGAACTTATCTGACATGGAAGGAAATTTTTCAAATCGCGTCCGCGACGTGATCTCGTATAGCCGTGAAGAAGCAATTCGGTTGGGTCACGACTACATCGGGACGGAGCATCTATTGCTTGGAATTATCAGGGAAGGAGAAGGAATCGCTGTTAAAATTCTACGCAATCTGGGCTGCGATCTTTTCAAGTTGAAGAAGTCCGTAGAAGAAACCGTACGGAGCACCGGTGGCACGCTGACAGTTGGAAATATTCCTTTAACCAAACAGGCTGAGAAAGTATTAAAAATAACATATCTCGAAGCCAAACTGTACAAGAGTGACGTCATAGGGACTGAACATTTATTACTGAGTCTTCTGAGAGATGATGAGAATCTGGCAGCACAGATATTGCAACAGGGATTCTCTGTTTCGTATGATGCCGTCAGGTCAGAGCTCGACACAATAATTAGTGGAAAAGCCTCCCCGAGTGCCAGTTCCAGCAGCTCCAGAAAAGGTGGAAGCGCTGGGAAAACTGGGTCTGGAGGACAAAAAGAGCGTGGGAAGATGGAAAAAAGTAAAACGCCCGTATTAGATAATTTTGGCCGCGATCTGACGAGCCTTGCGGAAGAAGACAAGTTAGATCCCGTTGTGGGCCGCGAAAAAGAAATCGAACGTGTTGCGCAGGTTCTAAGTCGCCGAAAGAAAAACAATCCGGTTTTGATTGGCGAACCCGGGGTAGGTAAAACGGCGATTGCTGAGGGACTCGCCACTAGAATTATTCAAAGAAAAACGAGTCGCATCTTATTCGACAAACGAATTGTAACGTTAGACCTCGCGGCACTAGTAGCTGGAACCAAATATCGTGGTCAATTCGAGGAAAGAATGAAAGCGGTGATGAACGAGCTTGAAAAAAGCCCGGATGTGATCCTCTTTATTGACGAATTGCACACGATAGTTGGAGCTGGTGGTGCATCGGGCAGCCTTGATGCGTCGAACATGTTTAAACCGGCCCTTGCCCGCGGCGAAATACAATGTATAGGTGCGACGACACTCGATGAATACCGTCAACACATCGAAAAGGACGGTGCTCTTGATCGGCGCTTTCAGAAAATTCTTGTTGAACCGGCAACTCCTGAGGAGACGCGTGAAATCCTTCTCAACATCAAGGACAAATACGAATCACATCATAACGTTTCGTATACAGAGGAAGCTATTAATCTTACCGTGAAACTTGCCGAGCGATATATCACGGATCGATTCCTCCCGGACAAGGCCATTGACGTCATGGACGAAGCGGGTGCTCGCGTCCATCTTAAGAACATTAAGGCTCCTGACTCTATCGTTAAGCTCGAAGCAGAAATCGAGTCAGTAAAGGAAGAGAAAAATCTTGTCGTTAAAAACCAGCGTTTTGAAGAAGCGGCAAGACTAAGAGACCGTGAGAAGAAACTTCAGCAAGAGCTTGCTGAGGCGAACTTGACGTGGCAGACTAAAACGGAGGCGGAAGTTTACGAGGTTTCAGCTCTGGATATTTCTGAGGTTGTGGCGATGATGACGGGTATTCCCGTTGACAAAATTTCTGAACCAGAGCAAAAGAAGTTACTTCGGATGGAAGAAGATCTGGCCGATAGTGTTATTGGCCAACCCGAAGCTATTAAAAAGCTTGCGCGTTCTATACGAAGAACCCGCGCCGGATTGAAAGACCCTAGGAGACCTATCGGTTCTTTTATATTTCTGGGTCCTACCGGAGTTGGGAAAACGGAGCTGGTAAAGGTCCTCACCAAATACCTCTTTGGATCGCAGGACGCGCTCATTCGCATCGATATGAGCGAATACATGGAGAAGTTTTCCGTGAGTCGGCTCGTCGGCGCGCCTCCAGGGTATGTGGGTTACGAAGAAGGCGGACAGCTGACCGAAAAGGTTCGCAGAAAGCCGTACTGCGTAATCCTGTTGGATGAAATCGAGAAAGCGCATCCTGATGTATTTAATATTCTCCTTCAGGTTCTGGATGACGGAATTCTGACCGACGGGCTCGGACGAAAGATCGATTTTCGCAATACAATCATCGTGATGACGTCTAACATCGGCGCCCGTGATATCGAGAACCTGGGTAAAGGAATAGGCTTTGCTCAGACGGATACTGATTTCGATTACCAGACGCTGAAAAGTACCGTAGAAGACGCGCTGAAAAGGGTATTTAACCCGGAGTTTCTGAATCGAATTGACGACGTCATCGTATTTCATCCGCTCGAGAAAGAACACATCCATCAGATCGTCGATCTTATGGCCTCTGAACTTTTCGCACGGGCGCTTGAGCTTGGAATCCATGTCGAATTGAAAGATTCCGCCCGACATTTTCTAGCCGATCGCGGATACGATCCAAAATTCGGAGCCCGCCCGTTAAAACGGGCTATTCAGCGATACATCGAAGATCCGATGGCTGAGGCCATTCTGGGGCACGATCTTGGCGAAGAAGATACGCTCATGATTGCCTACGATACAAAGAAGGACACGGGCGAGCTTTCTTTTACCAAGCGAAAGAAGACTACACGTAAAAAGAAGAAGGGTCCGAAGGCTAAAGCCAACAAATCGAAGGAAACTAAAGCGAAAAACGCAGATTCAGAAATCGAAAAGGCGAGTCAGGTAACTGAAGAGAATGGTTCACCAGTTACACCTGAGAACAAGTCAGGCGAATCAGGCGAGTAGCGCGACTTGAACAGGGATTTATCCAAAATTCCAGTTCACACCGCGGCCAGTTTCGGGATCCGGATAGCTCCATTTCACGGCGCCCTGATCGCACGCATACATGCACGTTCCACACTCGATGCAGTCTTCGAACTGAAAGTGTAATTCCCCTGCCTCGTCCAGTGTATAACATTTCGCAGGACAAACATACGTTGTGCATTGATGCGGACACGTAGAATTGCAAATGTCGGTATCCACCTCGATATGAGCCTTTGCATCGGTGCGAGCTTGATTTCGATAACTGACCAGCCCTAATCGCTCTGAAATTGAAAGTCGTTTCATAAGGCACGGGCGGCTTTTGCGCCAAGCTTGATCAGATCCCAATACGAGGAATGTCGCTTTACGGCAGCCGTCATCATGTGTCGAGACTTCTGTCCGGGTTCGCTTCGAATGGTAAAAAACTGCCTTCCGAAATCGCAAAGTACGTTGGGAACAGCTCCAAACATCATAGGGTCGTGAAGTAATTTAACGGCGTCATGAAAGTTATGCATGTCCGTCAACACGTAACTGTTTTCGAGCGCCTTCTGATAACCAGACAACTGCGCACCAGAAAAATCTGAAACTTCTCGAGCCGCAAGTACCGCTTCGGCCGCAAGAATTCCTGATCGCATAGCATAATCCATACCCTGTATTGCCTTACCGGCGTTTAGAAGCAGGTGTGCCGCTTCTCCAGCAATTAAAACGCCATCATCATATAAACGCTCAGGAACCGCATCAATATCTCCCGTCGACACGACGTGCGCGGAGTATTCGACTACCTTTCCACCCGTGAGCATATCTCGAACTGCAGGATGTTCTTTGAATTGGTTCAAAATGTCCTGAGGTGCTTTTTTCTTTTCCCGCAAATCTTTCATGCCCAGAACCAGCCCTACAGACAGGGATTTCTCGTTCGTGTACAAAAAACCACCACCCTCTACGCCGTCAGAACAAAACCCAACAAACTCATTGGTCAAACCACTCCTGCCATTGAGTTGAAAACGATCCTCGAGAACAGATTTATCGAATTCGATAACCTCTTTCACACCAACAGCCACATGATCTGCGGGTACATACGCGGGTTCAATTCCAATTTGCCTGGTCAACAAATTGTTTACTCCTTCAGCCAAAATTACGCAGTCCGCAAAGAAATCCTCTCCACCCGCCCGAATGCCGACCACTCGTCCGCTCTCTTGAATTACTTCTTGAACCAGGATATCGGTGGCCAGGAAGGATGACTCCGAATGAGTGCCTTGTTCGATCTGGGCCTCTACTTTGCCCGCTAACCAGGCATCAAACTTTGAACGCAGAACAGTTACTCCTGAATACGGAGTTTGCTCAAAATGAGCGGATTTAAAATCAAGTGAAAAGGCAGACTGGTCGTCCATGAAAGTGAGTCTCCGGTGATTAATAAATCGTTCAAACCCTTCCGGGGAATCACCAAAATCAGGAACCAGTTCGTTCAGGTCTGACCCCCATAACACACCACCAGAGACATTCTTTGCTCCGCAGAACTCTCCCCGTTCAATTAAAAGAAACCGAGCGTCAGCGCGCGCGAGTATCATCGCTGCGCTCAGTCCCGCGATGCCGCCTCCGACGATTATGCAATCAAACTTTTCTTCCATAACAGGGCTATTTATGCCGTTTGATTTCTTCAATCAATAGCGGCACTACCGTATACAGGTCCCCTACAATTCCATAGTCAGCATATTCAAAAATCGGAGCGTCTGCGTCTTTATTTATGGCGACGATCATACGGCTGTTCGACATGCCTGCGACGTGTTGGATGGCACCAGATATACCAAGCGCAAAATATAAATCGGGAGAGACGACCTTTCCCGTCTGGCCAATTTGCGCCGTAGCAGGAAACAAATCGGTTTCGACCACCGCTCTCGATGCGCCTATTCCTCCTCCAAACAGGCCGGCGAGTTCTTCCACAAGACGTTTCCCGACCTCGTCCTTAACACCCCGTCCCGCAGCAACAACCACCCTGGCTTCCGACAGATCGACGGTTTCATCCGCCGCCTTGATGATCTCTTTCAACTGCTGTTTCAGGTCAGCAGGCTTTATGGGAGCCTCGAATGTTGTGGTACCGGGATTTTTAGGATTCTTTATGGCCTCGACCGAACCGGACCGGACCGAAACGAATATCAGTTCCCCTTCCGCTCTTACGCGCGCTAACGACTTGGCCGCCATCACAGGCCTGACCGCCTCAACAAATCCTGACCCGGCTGAAAAACTGACAACGTCAGGTAAAACTGCAGCCCCCGTATTAACGGCAATGGCACCAAGGATATCTTTCACAGACTCTGAACTGGCAAATACGACCAGTGACGGAGCTGTCGCGCGGATCGCATCTTCGAGTCCCGCTGCGAGCACACCGTTCAGATGTGATTCATATGCGGGATCCATATACATCAAGATGTCATCCGCGCCATATTCTCCGATCGTCTGTTCAAGCCTCCCCGGGTTAACATCAAAGACACAGGCGACTACAACATCATCAGAACCTGCGATTTTCCGACTCACGTGACTCAGTACCTCCAGCGAAGACCGTTTCGCCTCGCCCCCCTGAGATCCAACATGAACAAGAATCTTTCCCATATCGTTCAATCAATTTAATTCAGTTAGAAGATGCCGGATTCCTGGACAAGAGCTAATACCAGCGCCGTCACCTTCTCTTCCGTTTCACCTTCGAGCATCCGAGCTGGCTCTCGAGCGGCCGGCTGCTCATAATTCAGAATCCGTGTTGACGACAACGAATTATTTTCAAATTGCCGTGCGTCTATGGACTTTTTCTTAGCCTGCATGATCCCCTTCAGAGACGGAATACGAGGGTTGTTCATGTCATTCGAACACGTAACTAGGCACGGCAAGGGTAACTGTAAAATCTCCTGCCCCGAATCCCCCTGTCTCGTGACAACAATGCCATCGTAAGAATCCTGGTAAGCCAGGCCCACCGCATTTGTTGCATAAGGTAACTTCAAATGGGCAGCCAACATCCCTCCGGTCAAACCGGCATCGGTATCTTGTGACTGTTTTCCGCACAATACGATGTCAAATTGGATTTCCGCACAATACGACGCGAGTTGTGCCGCTATCGAACCGGAATCCATGGAATCAGATTCAGCGGATACAAAATGAACCGCACTCGAGGCGCCCATTGCGAGTGCTTTTCGAATCGTTTCCTTCGCAGAGTCCGGTCCGATCAGAACAAGATGAATTTCACTATCGGTACCTTCCGTCAGAACCAGCGCCGCTTCTACGGCCGACGCATCATACGCATTCAGGACCATCCGTCCCGAATTAACATTCCCGGATACGTCCGGAACCTGTTTGATGCAAACCAGAAATTTCATTATCGATAAAACAAAAATGGGTGCTATCTTGCAAAACCGCGAGTGGATTCACCGCGGCCGTGAGAGGTTCTGCAAAAATACACAACACCCTCCCGGCATCAAATCAAATTCGGTATCAGGATGCGGTTCTCAAGGTCTTTGCAAAACGCTCTGACCACTACAATTCTAGCTACTCTCTTTCTGATTACTCCCGATAGCACGATTGCACAAGGCGCTGGCTTGGTGGTCGGTATTGGCGTTCAGACGCAGGCGAATACTGACGACGGGTTCGGTGCGGGTTTACGTGGAAGGCTGAGCGCCCCTGTTACTGCAGATCTTTCATTTGCCGCTGGCCTGGGTTTCTCCAGCCACTTTTTAAACGGCCGCAACGAGACTGTATTTTCTTTTGATCCTCAAATTTCCGCAATCCTTACTATGCCCGGAGTGACATCGGCTATGTATTTCATGGCAGGAGTTGGAGTGTATCTCAGTACGGGAGGTAACAATGGGGATCATAACGGCCCGACGTTACACTTTGGAATTGGTGGCGTGCGAGCTCTTAAAGACGGTGCTCTGTTCTACGAAATTAATCCCGCGGTTATAATTAAAAACACCTCGCTCGCACTCTCCGTCCCGATTCGCTTGGGAATAATACTCTGACAAGTGGCTGGTCTCTATCTCCATATACCTTATTGCAGTCAGCGATGTGTCTATTGCGATTTCTATTTTGTCACAACACGGAAGGTGCACACGCCATTTATAAAGGCTCTTGGTCAAGAACTCTTGTTTTATTCATGAGACTGCGAGCACCGAGAACCCATTGAATCGATTTATTTCGGAGGTGGTACTCCGTCTCGATTGCTGATTGAAGAAGTTGAAACGATTCTCTTGAAAATCCATGATCTGTATGACACTTCGGTACTTCAGGAGGTAACTTTTGAAATGAACCCGGAGGACGTTACCCAAGAATACCTTTCCGGACTTGCCCGTCTTGGGGTAGATCGCATCAGCCTCGGGGTGCAGTCTTTTTTTGATTCAGACCTGAAATTTCTCACCCGAATCCATGATGCGTCTGTCGCGCGTCAGTCCATAGATCTCATTCAGAAATCAGATATTAAGAAGTTCTCTATCGATCTGATTTTCGGTATCCCGGGTCAGGATATGGAGTACTGGGCGGCCAATTTGCAAATTGCCCGAGACTACCAAATCCCTCACATCTCCACGTACGGACTTACGATTGAAGAGAATACACCCCTGCACAAACAGGTGCAAAACGGTATTGTAACGCCGATATCAGATGAAGATCACTCGCAACGATTTCTGTTTACTATGGATTTCCTGCGCGAACATGGATATGAGCACTATGAGATATCCAGCTTTGCGTTAAAAGGAGCTCGGTCGTTTCACAATCACAGGTATTGGTCACACTCCAATTATATAGGCTGCGGGCCGTCCGCGCACTCGTTCTGGTGGAAAGGCCTTCCGGCACGGCGATGGGAAAACGTTCGGAACTTGAAATCTTATGAGGCTTTACTTGCGGGATATACCCGACCAACGGATGAGCAAGAAGCCCTTTCTCTGGACGTTCTGGCGCGCGAATATATAATGTTACGACTCAGAACCTCAGACGGGCTGGATTTAAATATTCTTGAAGAACGATACGGAGCCGATCTGTTACTCGAACGCGTCGATGTGCTTGCTCAACTTGAAGAGTCCGCCTTTATTCACCCGATCAGAAATCAGATTGTCAGCTTAACAGACCAGGGAAAAACCATCTGTAATTCGGTCATTGAAAAACTTATGTTGTAGACGAAGTATCTCATGCCACGTAAAGTATTGAACCAGTTCATTTTGGCGGTAGTGTGTTCGTTGGTTGCTGTATCATCCCTTGCCGGTTGTTCAGATTCGTCAACTTCGAATGTCGTTCGAACCCATATTGAATTTACCGCGCACGGAATCCTCGAATTCAAACAGACTACCGGCGAATTGATCACACGAATCGCGATTGAGATAGCAGAAACGGATTCGGCCCAGGCTCGCGGGCTGATGGACCGCAGGTCTCTTCCTGAGCGTGGCGGGATGATATTTGTGAGTCAGGCGCCGTCAGAAAGATCTTTTTGGATGCGCAGCACTCCACTTCCGCTTGATCTGATCTTTGTGCATGAGGATTCGACCATCGTAAATATTGTAAAACGAACCACGCCGTATTCCGATAACCGAATACTCTCTGAGGGACCTGCGCAATTTGTTGTCGAAGTCCGCGCCGGTTTTACCGACAAATATGGAATCGAACCGGGCCACCGGATAGCGTGGTGGAGGCAGGAAAAAAAATGATCGACTCATGTGAGGTTAATACGACCGGTTTCCCCTGCCGATCGTGGCCCAAAATGATCACATTTGTTCTTTCCCTTGCACTCACTGTAAGTGCATGCCAGACTGGCAATGACAGAGATTCTTCCGATGAAACGATTGAAGAGCACGGCATTCCATTCAGAGATGACGGCTCTCTGACAATCTCGAGGAACGGCAACGTTTATTTATCGATCCGAATGGAAATAGCGGACAATGATTCGTTACGGGCCCGTGGAATGATGGAGAGAAGGTCAACTCCTGAAGACACAGGAATGTTATTTATCTTTGATTTTGAAGAAGACAGGGAATTCTGGATGGCAAATACGCCACTGTCGCTCGACTTACTATTTGTGAATGCAGACTCGATAGTGATATCCATCAAAAAATATCTGCCGCCACTTTCTCCGCAACAGGTCCCCAGCAATGGTCCTGCCCGTTTTGTGCTTGAAGTCATCGCGGGCTATTCCGACACGATGGGTATAATTGAAGGCGACAAATTATCCTGGACCCGGGGCGAACAAGAGTGATCTCTTAGAGACCAAATGACTCTCCGCAGGCGCAGGTTCGAATCGCCTGAGGATTGTCAAAGTGGAATCCTTTTCCGTCCAGACCGTCACCGAAATCCAGAGCCGTTCCGTCTACATACAAGCGACTTTTCAAATCCATTACGACGCGGATTCCTGAAATTTCAGCAATCTCATCAGATTCTGTCACCGCGGTGTCCCATCCCAAATCATAAGTCAGACCAGAGCATCCTCCCGGCACAACCGACACACGTAGATACACATCACCAAGGGTTAGTCCCTCTTCCGTCGCTGTGCGCTCGAGTTTTAACCGTGCTTTTTCTGTAATGCTGAATTCCATCATATGACCATAAATTCGTTTTTCCGACCAGATTTACCCATTGGAATCCGTACTGTTTCCGTTGGAACTCACTTTAAAGCACCAAATAATCATCGCAACTTCCACAATAATGAGGAGTTTGACCCCTAATTTAGACCGAATATAAATTGGCAACCGGCATTCCGCTGCGATTGTTTTCCCATTCCAATGTAATCTGAATGAGTAGTTCCGACACAAAATATTTGCGAGAAGTAGAATCCAGTGAATATGAGCATGGATTCTTTACCGATATAGAAGCCGATAAAGCGCCTGTAGGACTTAGCGAAGAGATCGTTCGTTTTATTTCGAAGAAGAAGGAAGAACCTGAATGGTTATTAGAGTGGCGGCTCAAGGCGTTTAAACGATTCGAGGCACTCGTCGACGAACATGCCACACCCGAATGGGCTCACCTGACTATCAAAGAAATCGATTTTCAGAGTATCTGTTATTATTCAGCACCCATTCAACGCCCTTCGCTGGACAGCCTTGACGAAGTGGACCCGCAGATAATTGAGACGTTTAACCGGCTCGGAATTCCACTGGCTGAGCAACAGCGGCTGACGGGAGTGGCTGTTGACGTCATAATGGACAGTGTTTCTGTGGCGACCACGTTTAAAGCTGAGCTTGCTGAAAAGGGAGTGATTTTCTGTTCTTTCAGTGACGCCGTACGAGACCATCCGGACCTTGTCAAAAAATATATGGGTTCGGTCGTACCCTACACAGACAACTTTTACGCGACGCTCAATTCAGCCGTTTTTTCTGACGGATCGTTCTGTTATATCCCCCCGGGAGTTCACTGCCCGATGGAATTATCTACGTACTTTCGAATTAACGAAGCAGGCACCGGTCAATTTGAGCGCACATTGATCATTGCCGACGAAGGCTCGTACGTCAGTTATCTCGAGGGTTGTACGGCTCCTCAGCGGGACGAGCATCAACTTCACGCCGCCGTCGTTGAAATAATCGCCCATAAAGATGCGGAGGTCAAGTACTCAACCATACAAAACTGGTATCCAGGAAGCGAAGAAGGTGTGGGTGGTGTTTACAATTTTGTAACTAAACGCGGAATCTGTAGCGGATCTGGATCTAAGATCAGCTGGACTCAGCTTGAGACGGGAAGCGCGATTACGTGGAAGTATCCGTCGGTAATATTGAAGGGCGACAACTCCATTGGTGAATTTTATTCGGTTGCGTTCACTAAGGGGCGGCAGCAGGCAGATACGGGTACAAAAATGATACATATTGGGAAAAACACCCGAAGCACTATCATTTCAAAAGGGATTTCAGGGGGCAGAAGCCAGAACTCATACAGAGGCCTCGTAAAAATCCAGAAAAGTGCGACGAACGCAAGGAATTTTTCTCAGTGCGACTCTATGTTGCTGGGCGATCGGAGTGGAGCCCACACGTTTCCCTACCTGGAAATTCAAAACTCTACGGCGCAAGTGGAACACGAGGCCACAACTTCGCGCGTTGGCGAAGACCAGATCTTCTACTGCAAGCAGCGTGGTATCTCAGAGATTGACGCCATAAAGCTGATTGTAAATGGGTTCTGCAAAGAAATTCTAGCACAACTCCCTATGGAATTCGCCGTTGAAGCTCAAAAATTACTTGCAATTGAACTCGAAAGCAGCGTAGGGTAAGACATAGTCTGACAAAGACAATACCCCCTGACTTAACCTATAGTTATATAATTAATAATGCTTGAAATTAAGAATCTTCACGTGTCCATCGAAGACGATGGCACCGAAATCCTGAAGGGAGTAACTCTCACGGTTAATGCAGGCGAAGTCCATGCTATCATGGGTCCAAACGGCTCGGGCAAAAGCACGCTTGCGTCCGTTCTTGCCGGCCGCGATGGCTACGTAGTAACCGAGGGAAGCGTAATCTACAAAGGGGTTGACCTGTTGGATATGGCCCCGGACAAACGAGCAAGGGAAGGCGTTTTTCTGGCATTTCAATATCCTGTAGAATTGCCAGGTGTCAGTATGGCCAACTTCTTGAGACAGGCTGTTAATTCCGTTCGTGAACATCGGAATCAGAAGGTGCTCAGCGCCATGGAGTTTCTGAAGCTGATGAAGGAAAAAGCGCAGCTTGTTCAGCTGGATCCGAGCCTGAAACAACGTGCTGTTAACGAGGGCTTCTCAGGGGGAGAAAAGAAACGAAATGAAATATTTCAACTTGCGATGTTAGAGCCTACCCTGGCCATCTTGGACGAGACAGATTCCGGCCTGGATATCGATGCACTCCGGGTGGTATCAGAAGGAATTAACAGCCTTCGATCTTCAGATCGGGCCTTCGTAATTATTACCCACTACCAGCGACTTTTGGACTATGTCATACCCGACTTCGTACACGTGTTGGTGGACGGTCGAATTGTTGAGTCAGGAGGCAAAGAACTCGCTTTGAAACTGGAAGATCAAGGCTATGATTGGCTCAAACCAACTGAATCTGACCCAATCACGGCCTGATAGTCAGGTGAACGCAAACTTAGAAGCAGAACAGCAAAGTGATCCCAAGCTTGGACGATAATAATTCATTAGAGGCGCAATTTCTGGTCGCACAGGCGCTGGTCGCAGCGTCTGCTACGAATGGACAAACTGACGGGTTTGATGCATTCAGAGAGGCGGGTCGAATTCGATTCAGTTCTCAGGGCTTCCCGGCACCTCGAACAGAATTGTGGAAATACACACCTGTCCGTCGTTGGCTGAAAACCGATTTCAGCTTCGATTCCGGTGTGGGTTTTAGCGAGCTTCCAAGTTCAGAATACCGGGGCGATATTGGTAGCTATCACGCTGTTTGTGTCGACGGGATATTTATCCCATCGCTGAGTTCTATCCCGGACAAAGATGAGTTTGAAGGGTATATCGGGGCTATCTCCAAGGCGAAAATGCCTCTGGACCGTCTTCTTTCCCACCTCGAAACGATCAACCCAAGAACGGAAACGGCATTCGACGCTCTGAATCAGTCCTTCTTTCAAGACGGATTGTTGGTCCATATTCCGCACGACACCGAGCTGGCCGAACCGTTGTATATCACGAATTTAGTTACGTCTGGCTCAAATGCTTTCATGCAGCCTCGCACGCTGATTGTGGCTGAATCAGCGTCAAAGGGAGCTATTATAGACCTTCGTGATCACGATAGTGGTATTACGACCTTCGAAAATTCGGTCACTCAGATTCATGTAGGATCTGGCGCACAGCTCGACTACTATCACGTCTTTGATCGCGGTCCCCTGTCGCACTTGATCAGAAAATTGAATGTGTATCAGGAGGCTGACAGTACATGTTCAACCAATGAGTTGATTCTGAGTGGTGCCTTGGTTCGGACCGATTTGAATTTCCTCCCGGATGGTGAAGGGTGTACCACAAATCTGAACGGTTTTTACCTCGCTCAATCGGACACGCATATCGACGTTCATACGATGGTAGATCACGCAAAGCCTGATTGCGTAAGCAACGAATTATTCAAAGGAATTATCGGTGATACAGCAACTGCAGTGTTCAATGGCCGGGTTCTGGTTCGACAGGATGCCCAGCGAATTAATGCCTACCAGTCAAACCGAAATATTGTGCTCAGCGATACGGCCAAGATGTTTTCTAAACCCGAGCTTGAGATCTATGCCGATGATGTAAAGTGTAGTCACGGCGCCACAACCGGACAGATCGATTCTGAAGCTATGTTTTATCTTCGATCACGAGGAATAAAAGAATCAGTTGCACGCAATTTACTCCTTCAAGCGTTCGCAGCAGACGTACTTGCCCTCGTTTCAGTGGATTCTCTTCGGGAACGGCTTCAGGAGATTGTAGCCGAACGGCTCAGAAAACAGTCTGGGTGACAATTAAGAGTGAACACGGTGCTAAAAACCGCCCATATATCTTTTGACGGACTCGATCAGGAAGACGTGGTCGATCGGATTCGGGCAGACTTTCCGGCGTTGTCTTTAACTGTAAACAATCATCCTCTCGTTTACCTGGATAATGCCGCATCCTCTCAGAAACCAATTCAGGTCATTGAGCGGATTTCCAGATATTACAGTACTGAGCATAGTAACGTGCACCGCGGGGTGCATGATCTCAGTCAAAGAGCGACTGAGTATTACGAATCATCGCGAGACATTATCCGAGACTTTATCGGGGCTCGCAGCCGAACAGAAATCATTTTCACCAAAGGCACCACAGACTCCATTAACTTGGTTGCTCAATCGTTTGCCCGGCCTATTCTGAACCCGGGAGACGAAATTCTGGTGACTCACCTTGAACACCATTCGAACATCGTTCCGTGGCAATTGGTCTGTCAGCAAACCGGTGCAGAACTGAAAGTTGTCGCCATTCATGACGACGGGTCCATCGATTACGACGATTTTGAGCAATCGCTTTCGGAACGCACGCGTCTCATTGCGATCGCCCATGTTTCCAATTCGCTGGGCACGATAATTCCTGTAAAGAGGATTATTTCAGATGCCCATGGACTGGGAATTCCAGTACTGGTTGACGGCGCTCAAGCTGTGCCTCATATGCAGATCGACGTCTCTGATCTCGATGTGGATTTTTACTGCTTTTCCGGCCATAAGATGTATGGACCCACTGGAATAGGAATCTTGTATGGGAAGGAGCAATTCCTGGAGAAAATGCCCCCGTACCAAGGTGGAGGCGATATGATAGAATCCGTTTCCTTCGCGGGGACGACTTATAATGATCTGCCTCACAAATTTGAAGCAGGTACGCCCAATATTGCAGGAGCAATCGGGCTTGGCACGGCCGCAGAGTACATGAACCAGATCGGTTTCGAGTTTATCTCCGAATATGAGGCCAAACTTCTGGAACGGGCAACCGATCGCCTCTCGCAAATCGAAGGGCTCAGATTTATTGGTACGGCTGAAAACAAGGCTAGTGTGGTTTCCTTCCTTCTAAGAGATTCACATCCGTACGACGTTGCAACCCTTCTAGATAAGTTCGGCATCGCGGTGCGCTCAGGACATCATTGCACCCAGCCGGTAATGTCTCGATTGGGCATCCCAGGAACCGTTCGAGCATCATTCGCATTCTATAATACTATGGATGAAATCGATGTCCTGGCCGAAAGTCTTCAGAAATCGTCCCGAATTCTGTTTTCCTGAATGGGACCGAAAGCAACCATATCCGAAGTCGGCGAAGAAATCGTCGAAGAATTCAATTTTTTCGAGGATTGGATGGGTCGGTATGAACACCTGATCGACCTCGGCCGGAGTTTGTCCCTTATAGACAATCAGTATCGGACGGACGACTACCGCATTCGAGGTTGTCAGGCTCAGGTATGGCTACGTGCCTCTTTTCAGAACGGAAATATAGTCTTTACAGCAGACAGCGATGCTTTGATAACAAAAGGATTGGTCGCGTTGCTGGTTCGAGTATTAAACAACAGGAAACCCATCGACGTCTTGAATGCGGACTTGAACTTTCTTGACAAGATTCAGATGAAAGAGCATCTCTCTCCGACCCGGAAAAATGGACTGGACGCCATGATTCGTCAGATTCGCCTTTACGCCGTTGGATTCATGCAGACCTCACAGGCATCATGAGCAAGAATAATTCGAGCCGAAACAGCTCACACCGGGTATCCCCTGAGATCCTTAGAAAATTGGTGATCGAAACCATAAAGACGGTTTATGACCCGGAGATTCCAGTAAACGTTTATGATCTCGGGCTGATTTATGGAGTTGACGTGGACGAAGACTTGAAAGTCATCATTACCATGACGTTGACGACGCCAAATTGCCCGGCCGCTGGAACTCTACCAGGCCAGGTCGAGGGGTGTGTAGCTGATTTAACCGACGTGACTGAAGCAACCGTGGAGCTAACATTTGACCCGCCGTTTACTCCGGACATGATGTCGGATGAAGCCAAGCTCGAACTCGGCTTTTTGTAATTCAGGCTCACGAGTCGTGCAATCGCACGCCATCCCGAAGTTCATTTTCGTCGTCTGATCGGACATCGAAGCCGTTTTCTACGAGAAGATCGCCGCATCGTTTAATTGCCTTTGCTAATCCTGCGCCCAGGCTGTCTGACTTAATGCCGAACAGAACATCCTCGATAACGTGGGCCCAGTCCTCCGGTTGAACGCGTTCATTTATCCCGGAATCTCCAAAAACCTCTACCCGATGTTCGAGCAGTGAAATGTAGAGCAGAATACCAGTTCTATCTCGTGTTGAAAATATTTCTTCTTCGACGAAGGCCTGTAAAGCCCTCAAGCGAACTGCTTCCGACATCGCGCTACCCGAGATAAAATGTTTCTCAATCGCCGGTACCCACCTGGCCAGCGTATATCCGATGAGCGCGGAAGAAAGAATAAGAGTAGACGATCCCGTGAACGAGAATAACCATGCAAACGACCATCCCTCGTAGAAGATTGACATCCCGAAAATGATGGCGGATGCGATAAATCCAAACTGCACGGCTGCTTTCCAGCCTGACTCCCTGTACCGGGAAGATCGACCCACGATATAGGGGACAATCTCTCCAGATGTACGACTTTCCGCTTCCGCGACAGCCTCTTCGATTATTCTGTGTTCTTCTTTTGAAAGAAGGTCATCCATTTTGTGTAAGACTTTTCAGCCGTTTCTTTTGCCAAGTGTATCCGTAATTAACTGGTCCGCCTGGATATACACGGCATTGTCCGGATCGCCGACAATTCGTTTTACTTTCCTCAGTTGTTCAATGGCCTGATCTACCCGATCGATCTGCAATAACATTACAGCCCGGTTAAAATTTGCGTTTACGTGCAGGGAATCACTCTCCAATACTTTCATTGTTTCCTGAATGGCCATCATCGGGTTTTCGGAATCGTACATGTAGGCAATGGCCATATCCGTCCTGGCATCTAGATTCTCAGGATTTATTTCAAGTGCGTGCCGGTAGGCGGCTATAGATTTTCGAGCAAAATATGCGCGTTCGACCGGAGTTTGCGATTCCATCCAATCGTAATAAAGATTTGCTGTAGCGACCCACATTTGCTCAGATCCGTCTGATTCAGCGAGCTTTTCTGCTTCGCCTGCAGCGCGATCCAGTCGATTCGCCGACACATACAGGTCGATTAACTCGCGACGTTTTGAATCCAACGCAATGCCTGAGAGTGATTCAATTTCCCCCTGCAGCGTAACTTCCTGAGCTATGAATTGCTGTGGAATCGGAATATCGTCCGGCGCACCCACGACCTGCGAGATCTCCGAATTGTCGGAATTGGTAGACCGATCGTCTAAAACGATGCTTCCGATATACCAGACTACGACGATCATCAGTCCGGCGCCAACCAGAATGCCGACCTGGCGGACCGCACCGGGTTCTGCAGTCGGTCGGGAGGAATCTGAAGAATCCCTGAGGACTGCTGACTCCCGAGCGCCGTCCGTTTCGGGCGGCGCCGGAATCATTCCGGGGATCTTCCGGAAATCAGAACCAAGCTCCGAAGTGGAAGACCCTGAATTTGAATCAAGCCTGACGATTTTTACGCCGCACGTACTGCAGAAGTTAGACTGCCAGGGATTCGCAGCGCCACATTGATTACAATATACTCTTTCAGTCCCCCGGACCACTTGCACGATAGGTCTATCGGAGCCCGGCGTTTGGCTACCTGCAGTTTCAGAGGCGTCAGAATCGTAATCGGCGTCATCATCTGTTAAAGGTGTGCCACATAGATCGCATTGCTCGATACCTTCAGGTACTCGCGCTCCGCATCCCGGACAGGAAAGTCGCATACGTTCCTATAATCGATATGGATGTGTGCATTCCCGACTTATTTCTTCGCTTCGATAGCAGCATTGACGTCTTTGCGGAAAGAACGAGAAGGCTTAAAGAAAGGAATGTAGGTCGAAGGAACGTGCACGGGCTGATTCGTACGAGGATTTCTGGCCGTGCGTGCAGCGCGGTGCTGAACGCCGAACGAACCAAATCCTCTCAAGTCCACACGCTCTCCATCAAGCAGAGAACCTTTTACGATCTGGATGAAGCCGTTCACAACCGCTTCTGTCTCCAGCTTCGTCAAGCCAGTTCCACCGGAGATTTTTTCAATAATATTTGCTTTGGTCACGGGTTTACCTGTAAGTATAAGTGCGATTACTGATTATCTACCAATTTACGAAAAATCAGACATCATGATCCACTAAGATTTCAATTCTACGACAATTCTATATTGTGTGCGGATCGCCATTTGATCCTGGTTGCCCGGGATACCTGAGGATGGATTTCGACATGAACCAGAATGTCCGTATTCCGTATGTTTTGGCAGGAAGAAAGAATCAAGGTCCGCTAATCACCAAAAACAGATTGCCGATGGAACCCAGACATTCTCGTAACATTGTCCAGTCCATAATGTTCTCGGTTTCGGCGGTGTTCATTGGGATCTTCATATCGTCGTGCGCGAATGAATCTGCTTCCCCGTCTCCGCTTCCCTCGGCTGAAGAAATCGTGGACAGGGTCATCGACAATTATGGTACGGACAAGCTGGAAAACGCCCGGATGACATTTAATTTCAGGGATCGCGAATATGTGATTTCGAGAAATAGTGGTGTGTTTTCATACGAACGAATTTTCACGGACTCTACTGGTGCACAAGTTCGAGAGATTTTATCCAATAATGGCTTCTCCCGATTTGTCGATGGCGAGTCCTGGACTCCGACGACAGATGCCGAAGTGGATATCATGGCGGCGTGGGAGCGGAGTGTCAATGCAGTGATTTATTTCACGCGACTCCCGGCTCCACTAAACGACGGCGCAGTGATCAAGCGATTTATTGAACAGACCACAATCGAGGGTGAGCCTTTTTACGAGATCGAAGTTACGTTCAGGCAGGAAGGTGGTGGACGCGACTTTCAGGACCGATTCATCTATTGGTTTCATGCGGAAAACTTCACGATGGATTACATGGCCTATTATTTCTACACCGACGAGGAGGGTTCTCGATTCCGTAAAGCGATAAACAGACGCAAAATCAATGGGGTAACAGTTCAGGATTACCTGAACTACTCGGGCGAAAACATTTCGTTCGAAACTGTAGAGACCTATGACACCTTGTTCGACAACGGCGACTTAACCCTCGTTTCAGAGATCATCAACGAGAATATTATGATCGAACCACTTATTGCGAACTGAGGCGGCCTCTGCGCTGTGGTATTGGATTCGAGCCAGGACTCGATTCAGTAAATTGTCGGACGGGACGACTGAACTAGAGCGTGCTACCCGTCACTCTCAATACCTCTTCGATCGTGGTCTCTCCTTCCATGGCAACGGATCGACCGCACTCTGTCAACGTCATCATGCCGTCTTCAACTGCTGCCGCTCTCAACCCGTCTTCGTCAACGCTGTCATTAGATTCCATTATAATGTTGCGGATTCTAGCGGTAAACAGCAGCGTTTCGGCCAGCGCCCTACGCCCCTTGAAGCCGGCACCCTTACAAACGGGACATGCCGCATCGTCTCCAGCCTTATAAAGTTGTCCCTGAGAAAGTTCTTCCTCGGTGAATCCCAGATGTCTTAACGTATCCTCATCTGGCGCATTCTCTGGTTCTTTGCATTCATCACACAATTTCCTGATCAGACGCTGGGCGACCACGAGATTGATCGCATATGCGATCAGGAAAGGCTCAACACCCATCTTGAATAGTCTTGAAACGGCAGATGGGGCGTCATTCGTATGAAGTGTGGTAAATGTCAGGTGACCAGTATTTGCGAGTTTGATCGCGAGCTCTGCTGTTTGCTGATCCCGCATCTCCCCAACCATAACAATATCCGGATCGTGTCGAAGAATAGCCCTCAGGGCTCCTTCCAGATCAAGCTTGTGTGATAGTTTAATCTGTCGAATTCCTCGCATCAAGTACTCAACGGGATCCTCGACGGTGAGAACGTTCACCTTTGGGGTTACGACCTGATACAGGGCAGCAACCAGGGTGGTACTTTTACCTGACCCGGTCGGGCCGGTCAATATCACCATTCCGTTTGGTTGACGAATCGCCATGTCGAATCGCGCCATAGCAACATCGTTCAAGCCGATTTTGCTCAAGTCGGTCAACACCTTTCGGTCATCCAAGATTCGGATTACAATACTCTCAGCGTGTATCTCCTGCTTAGCGCTGGCGATGGGCAAAATCGATACCCGAAACCTGATAAGCGTTCCGTCGACCCATCTCTGAATAAATCCGTCTTGCGCCGAATCTCTGTCGAATCGGTCAACATTCGTCGAGTTGTCCTTTACGACTGAAAGAAAGGCTTCAGGCCGGATATTGTCCTCCAGATGCCATTGTTCAAGGTCACCATCAATCCGCATATGAATTTCGACGTGACCATCCGCATTGGGATATATATGAAGGTCAGATGCTCCTCGTGTCACCGCCTCAACGAGGGCTGCCTCGAAGAGATTTATTAAACGGGACCGATTGATTTCTGCGTCAAGAGCTTCTCCATCAACCAGTTCGTCGTCGGAGGTGAACTCCATCCCCATATCGAAAACGGCAGGTGCGTCTTCCAGTTTTTCCAGATATTGGTTAACATTTGCGAACGATTCTGAAATAAGTATACCCACCATGGACTGGGGTAAATACATGATCTCAAAACGTCTCAGGTTCAGGCTCTGGATGAGCTGATGAACCTCAGGCCTTGTAGGGTCGTGCGTGGCAAACGTCCACTTTGAATCCGGAGTATTTTTACCCGGCTCTCGCGAGACGGGCAAAACGAATAACTCGACCATGTTATCCCATGTCGAGTCGTCGAAATCCTCTTTGCACGCCTCAATGAAGGCCAGAGCCTCCTTTTCTTCGATTTCTACTTCCTTAAATGCATAAACCGAAGCCGCTTCGACAAAAATATCATCGGAGTCCAGAGATTGGTCCATCGTCAAGAGTCGCCAGAGTGGCACACGAATGTTTTGCATGCGAAGCCTGCTCCATTCGGTCCACGCCTTTTCCAGCTGGCTGTCGGTAACAACGTCATTTTTCTTGAGTCGGGCAATGACCCGGTCTCTAACGATAGCTGTTTCGAACGGTACCGCCACGTTATCCGCTGAAGATGCTGCGGACTTTGGCTTTCCATTAGATTCGGAGTCTGGGATCCGATTTCTGGGCTCGGGTGCTCTGTCTATCGTGGAACTCATTAAATTTGTGTCTCGGTTCCGATCCTCATTGCCGTCCAGCCTGTCGGAATAAGCGGTATCATTTTCTCGAAAAAATAGTCTTGTCCATGTCTCGTTTATCGGTTGGAGGGCTCGATTATTAAGAATAACGGCTATTAATATCCACGTTATCAATAGCTCAGGCGGGCTCCTGAAAAAAGGATTCGAAATGGCGCCGTCGGAAGCTCTATTGAGAGCTATATTCAGATATTCATCATAAGCAAAGCAGTGCACGTTGTGACTACCCAGAATTACATTCAGTGTGGACGAGATATACTTAGAGTTGCCTCAATCTGCGTAGCCTTCACGATGTTCGTGTCGGATTCGCTGGTTAGCAGTGCGAAAGGAATCCAGAATCAAAATGTTGAAACCAAGCAAATCCCTCTTGATTCCCGTGTTGTCACAGGACGACTCGAAAACGGAGTAACGTATCTGGTCAGAGAGAACCGCGAACCAGAAAACAGGGCTGAGCTCAGACTCGTCGTGAATGCCGGTTCAATTCAGGAGGATGATGATCAGTTGGGTCTCGCTCACTTCGTGGAACACATGGCCTTTAACGGTTCCGATCATTTCGAAAAGCAAGAACTCGTTGAATACCTGGAATCCATCGGCATGAAATTCGGCGCAGACATCAACGCGTATACAATTTTCGACGAAACCGTCTACAAACTTCAAGTACCGACTGATTCATCGAATTATCTGGAGAATGGAATTCAGGTGCTTCGAGACTGGGCTCATGGTATCACATTTGATTCTGTCGAGGTTGATAAAGAGCGAGGCGTCGTTATTGAGGAGTGGCGCGGACGATTAGGTGCTTCCAGCCGAATTATGGATGAACAACTTCCTGTCCAATTATCAGGTTCGAAATATGTGGATCGACTTCCAATTGGAACGCTCGAAAGCCTGCAGACCTTTTCTCATGAATCTCTACTTCGTTTTTACGATGATTGGTATAGACCTGATCTGATTTCTGTCGTAGCGGTCGGTGATTTTGATTCAGAATTTGTGATAGGACTCATTGATTCGTTGTTTTCAGATATACCGGAGCCTGTAAATCCGAGACAGAGGGAGCTGTTCATGATCCCGAAAAATGATGCACCCCGTTACACGATAGTGTCCGATCCAGAAGCAACACGAGCAGTTGTGTCCGTAATGCATCGAAGAAAACCGGCCAGCCCAGGGACCGTGTCTGCTTACCGAGGTGGGCTCTTGCGATCGCTGTATACAACGATGCTGAATCAACGACTGAGCGAGCTGACTCAAATCGCCGATCCACCGTTCATTGTTGGGATCGGGTCGGACGGTGGGCTCGGGTTTGTTCGGTCTGAAACATCATTTGACCTCACGGCGCTTGTGAAAGACGGGGACTACATAGGAGCGCTGGAAACATTACTGACCGAAGCTGAACGCGCTCGCACGCACGGATTTACTGATTCAGAACTCGACAGGGCTCGTATAAATCTTTTGCGCGGTATGGAATTAGCGTACAATGAGCGTGACAATCATAAATCCAATCAGTTTGCGTCAGAGTACATCAGGCATCTTCTTGTAGACGAATCCATTCCGGGTATTGAGTACGAATATGAGTTGACGAAAAGACTTGCCCCGGATATATCTATTCAGGACGTGAATCGGCTCAGCGATCAATTCATGGGCGAGTCAGACCGGGTTGTTTCCATTTCCGGGCCAGAGAACAATAACCATCCTCTTCCATCAGAAACTGAAGTTGCAGACATATTCGCCAGGGTCCGGCGTATGGAGCTGACCCCGTACGAAGACGACGTAGACGACGCAGAGCTTTTGCCCAATGTGCCAAGCCCTGGGGCTATTATCAGCGCGATCGTCGACGATGTGACAGGTATCACCACCTGGACACTGTCGAACGGCGTCCAGGTAGTGCTGAAACCGACGGATTTCAAAAATGACCAGATCGTATTTCGTGGGTCTGCTGCTGGTGGTACGTCTTTAGCCAAGGACGAGGATTATATATCAGCTTTATTGGCCGTCCAGGTGGTCTCATCCAGCGGAATCGGGGCTTTTAATCCCATAGCGCTCCGAAAAAAGCTAACCGGGAAGGCGGCGTCTGTAAGTCCATTTATTGGCTCTTTGTCGCAGGGGTTTTCGGGTGCCGCATCTCCTCAAGACATTGAAACGATGTTTCAATTATTGTACCTGTATGTAAATGAACCTCGCACCGATTCTGATCTGTTTGATTCTTACATGTCGAGAATGAGTTCATTTCTCCAAACACAAGCAGCAAGCCCTCAGAGAGCATTTTCTGATACTCTTTCGACCATCCTGAGCCAGGGTCATTTCAGAGCCCGGTCAATGACGCCTGAAATTCTTGCAGAGACCGATATGAATGTTTCCCTGGACTTCTATCGCAATCGGTTCGCAAATTTCAACGGGTACACTTTTTTCTTCGTTGGAGCCTTCGACGAGGAATTGATTCGCCCGTACGTAGAGACATATCTGGCCACTCTTCCCGTCGAATCTTATTCGGATGATTGGTCTGATTCGGGAATTCGAACACCTGATGGTGTTCACGAACGAACCGTTTTTGCCGGTTTGGAACCCAAAAGCCGAGTAGCCCTTGTTTTTTCGGGCGAGGCCGATTGGAGCCTGGATTCAAGGCGAAAGCTGGGACTTTTAAAAGATATACTGGATGCTCGACTACGGGAGATATTGCGGGAAGACCTTGGGGGAACGTACGGAGTGTCAGTATCCGCTTCTCTCATCTATGAGCCGTACGAGTCCTATCAACTATCGATTTCATTCGGTTGCGAACCGGATCGAGTCGACGAGATGGTCGGTCATATTTTCGATGAGATCCAAAAAATGAAAAGTGAACTCGTTGAAGATAAATACCTTGATAATGCCCGAGAGGCTAGAGTCCGCGCGCACGAAACGAACCTCCGGGAAAACAGATATTGGCTCAGTTCCCTGGTCTTCGCCGACAAGCATGATTTCCCTTATGCGGATATTCTCAAGTCGCCCTCCAGCTATCTTGATCTAATAACAACTACAGACATCATGCAGATGGCCGATAGAACTTTTTCCATGGATCGCTTCGTAAAAGTAGTTCTACGTCCTGAGGATGACGAATAAGAATCGCGCGCCGGTCGATTCTGTCAAGTCCTGATCAGTCAGCAATACGTACCGTTACCAGAAGCGAAGTTCGATACCGAATCTCGTTTCTAATAAGTGCGTCTCTGATTGGTTGCGTTCTGGCCCGCTCACAGAACCCGGGGTGAGATACGTGGCTTCTGCCCCCATCAGATACCTGGCGCCAATAGTAAAAAAGACGTTCCCTGGATTGTCGCCCGCTACAGCGTCCAATAAATTGATTGAAATTCCGCCGCCCGCACCGTAGCTGAATGCCGCTCCATCGAGAAAGATGGTCGTCGAGATGGGCTCATCGTATTCCTGGTTCTGGTAGGAAACAACCGTTGTTACGAAGAATACCTTCAACCCTGCAAGCGCTTCTATGTAAGGCCGTGCAAATCCTGTTGCTGGCTGGAGGCGAACAAACAAATGTCCGGATCCGATATTGTTGTACGTATTGACGGTCACGGGCGTCTGGTATTCAGGACCGTCGCCGAATTCCATGTACTGCTCCGATCCATACAATTCCAGCCCTAATTCGGTACCCAGCACAACCGGGCTCGTTCGGTCTCTGCGACCACCCAAAAACGCGTGAAATCCAATTATCGATCCGGTCAGATAATGGGCTAACTCTCCTTGCGGTGACCCAAGAGTAAATACAAATCCAGTTTCTACTACTTGTGCTCCATACTCTTGCGCATACGCCACCTCTGGTTGAAGAAGTAATAGAAATGTCGAAATTGTGGTGAGAGCCACTATCGAGAACACACACTTTGCGAACATGCTGGGATGTTGCCGAGTCCGACCGAAGTACCGGTGATTTGTCATCAACCTAAAAATCAGGATAGAAAGTACCCGTTTGAACTGCAATCTCCGTGCCGCATCGATCTATGCCGGCTTGAGCCCAGAACACCGGCGAAAAGGTTGTCGCGCCCGCCCGTCCAGGTCGAAACGTGACTCGCCTGACGGTTTAGTCCTGACTGTCTTCG
>SMXK01000065.1 GCA_004356265.1 Bacteroidota bacterium | reverse complement strand
GGCGGGTGGCGGGCCGACGAATTTGAACACCGCATCCGCGGATACTCATATCTGGACATCGCACGGGGCGGTGGCGGTATCGTAAAAACGATGCGGCAGACGAGGGAGTCCACAAAACTAGAGTTGCTTGCCTCGTGCCGAAGCCATCTGGATAAGATGATTCGTCTCGGCGTGACCACCGTTGAGTGTAAATCGGGATACGGGCTCGATGAATTGTCCGAAAGAAAACGTCTCGAAGTATACCGCGATCTGAGAGAATCCAGCCCTGTACAGATTGTATCTACTTTTCTTGGAGCTCACATTGTGCCACCGGAGTTCAAGAAAAACAGGGAGTCGTATATCCGGCTTCTGTGTGATCGAATGATTCCCGAATTCGCAGAAGAGGGGCTTGCCGAATTTTGCGATATTTTTGTGGAAGATTCAGCCTATTCGAGAGAAGAGGCGGTTCGGATCCTTGAGGCTGGAAAAAGAGCGGGATTGACACCCAAATTACATGTCGATCAGCTGCACGATGGTGGCGGAGCGGAGCTCGCAGCGTCCGTAGGTGCTATTTCGGCGGATCACCTGGAATACATCGGTGTCGCCGGGATCGAGCAATTGCGACGGGCAAACGTGATCGGCGTGTGCCTCCCATTGGCGTCGCTGTATCTGAATCAGCGGCCTATGCCGGCACGTAAATTTGTTGAAGCAGGCGCAAAAGTCGCGGTTGCGACCGATTTCAACCCGGGAAGTGCGCCCAGTTTACACCTTCCTCTGGCCATGATGCTCGCGTGTACAATGAATCGTCTTACCCCTGCTGAAGTGCTCAAAGGAGCAACGATGTACGCAGCAGAAGCCATCAATCGAGGCAACAACTCCGGATCAATCGAACCCGGAAAACGCGCTGACTTTGCCGTATTGGATGTGCCGGATATTAACCACTGGATGTACAATTTCGAAGCAAATGTGTGTTCGGAAACCTTTATTCTGGGGCTTCCCCGACATAAGAAGTAAACGATGATCAAGATTTTTACGACTGGCGGGACGATCGATAAAGTGTATTTCGATGCCAAAAGCGAATACATGGTCGGTGCACCTCAGATCAATTCCATTCTGACGGAGTCGTTGTTCCAGCCGGCCTACGAGGTAGAAGAAGTTCTACAGAAAGACAGCCTGGAAATCACCGACGATGACAGAAAGTTAATTCGGTCGCGTATCGAGGCAGACGATTCCTCTCAGATCTTGATAACTCACGGAACAGATACCATGGTGGAAACGGCCCGGGCGCTGAAGGGGATTTCAGGGAAGGTAATCGTGCTCGTAGGGTCGTTGAGCCCGGCAAGATTTAAGGGCTCCGACGCAGAATTCAACATCGGTTTTGCGATGGGTGCCTTGCAGTCATTACCATTTGGCGTATATATCGCAATGAATGGTCGCATCTTTTTGCCCGAAGACGTCAGGAAAAACAGGGCCGCTAACAGATTCGAAAACCTGGACAATTAAACCAATGCATCGTACTAAAATTTCAGGCTGGATAGTCGCCTGGTCACTTGCTGCACTCCTAACAGGATTGGGGGCGAATCCCGCCGCTGCCCGATATCAGCGAACCACGGAGCGATTTCAGTTTTTCGACGGGCTGCAGGTTTCGGATGTTATCCCATCCCCGGCAGAGTTCCTGGGGTATGAACCAGGAAAAGAGTTGACTCCGTATCACAAAGTTGTAGCCTACATCACCATGGTGGCGGCGGCTTCAGATCGGGTCATTCTTCTTGAACAGGAAGAGACGTATGAAAATCGCCGATTGTATTCACTCGTGATCACGTCGCCTCAGAATCACGCGCGGCTCGATGACATCAAAGCAACCAATCTCCGATTGGCTTCCGGCAATCTACAGGCTGACGAACTGGCGTCCATTCTTGCGTCTGAGCAGCCGGTGGTGACGTGGTTGAGTTACAATATTCATGGTAACGAGGCCTCCAGCACAGAGGCGGCCATGCAGGTCATTTATCACCTGGTCGCCGGTCAAAATCAGCAGGTGCTGGATTGGTTATCTGACTCTGTCATCATCATCGATCCAACGCAAAACCCGGATGGTCGCGACCGGTTCGTAAACTGGTATCGATCCGCGCAGAGCTACGTTCAGAACGATCACAACGAGGATTTTGAACACACCGAGCCATGGCCGGGAGGTCGGGGAAATCATTATTGGTTTGATCTGAACCGGGACTGGTTGTGGCTTGTGCATCCCGAGTCCAGAGGCCGCGTGGCATTATATCAGGAGTGGATGCCGCAGATTTATATCGATTATCACGAACAGGGGGCCAACAATAACTATTTCACGATGCCCGGGCAGACACCTCGCAATTTGAATCTGCCTGGCACATACGAATCGTGGACGGATGTATTCGGTCGCGCCAGTGCAGCGGCCCTGGACAAAGCGCAGGTCAACTATTTCACCAGAGAGTCTTTTGATTTCTTCTATCCCGGGTACGGTTCATCGTATCCGTCCAATCAGGGGGCGATTGGAATGCTCGCGGAGCAGGGCAGCGCTCGCGGGCGTGGCATCATGACGAACGATGGGTACGTGCTTACCCTGACGCAGGGAGTTTTCGATCACTATGCAACTTCACTCGCAATCGTCGCAACTGCAGCTGAGAGCAGAACGGGGTTACTGAAATATTTTGCTGACTTCTTTCGAATTGACAGACGAGCCGACCACACGGCCGTTTACATTCTACCAGACGATGATGGAGCTGGTTATCTGTATGAACTTCTGGACATCTTACTCCAACACGGCATTTCGGTGGATCGGGCCACCGAGTCATTCACGGTTTCAAATGCGAGGAACTATACAGATGGGGAATCAGCCCTGCAAGAATTTGATGCCGGAACGTTTTTCATCAGCACGGACCAATCTCGCCACGTGTTGCTTAATTCGATGATGCAGCGACGCATGGAGATCGAAGACTCTGTGATGTACGACATGGCAAGTTGGTCGGCTCCATTGGCTTATGGTCTCAATGCGTACTGGACGGAGTCACGGGTATCCGCACAGTCGAGTCCGGTTACGTCGAAACCGGATTACGAAGTCGGGGTCGTTAACGGCGATGCCACGTATGCATACGTTATCGATTGGGAACAGCGAAACGCACCCGCAGCCCTAGCTGCGCTGTGGAAAGCTGAATATAGAGTCCGATTCGCTGGTAAAACTTTCACGATAGACAATCAGGAATTTGCGCGAGGCACCCTCGTCGTGCTGATCGGTCGAAATCTGGATCGCGCTTCTGTTATTGAGGCCGATATGAACAGAATCGCCGCTGATACAGGTGTGCGAATTCAGGGATTTGATTCAGGTAGAGTAGATTCCGGGATTGACGTGGCTTCTTCACATACCAAACCGATACCTGCCCCGCGCATCGGAATGATGGTTGGCCCGGGGATGCGATCGGATACGGCCGGACATATCTGGTTTCTACTCGACAGAATGACGGGATTAGGTTTCGACAGGCTGAATCTGGCATCGTTTTCCGGATTGACGTTGTCCGATTATGATGTACTCCTGTTTCCAGATGGAAATCTATCGGCCGAAATCGACAGTATCCAGGTAAAACGATTAAAACAGTGGGTTTCCGAAGGGGGAACGCTGGTGGCGACACAGAGGAGCGCAAGTTTTTTCGCCGATTCAATATCGCGACTTACCTCGGTTGAACTTGTGTCGATACAAGAAGACGAGGCTGAAGATTCTGACGAAATCCCGGAACGCTTTTTCACATCGTATGAAGCGCGTCGAGATTCGACGGGTCTGAGGCAGATTCCCGGATCAGCGCTCCGGTCGGTGATGGATAATTCCCATCCGCTGGCTTTCGGACTCGGGGATGAATTGTACTCTTTGAAATTCGGCACAAATGCGCTTGAACCGAGCGAGGACCTCCTGACGGTAGGGCGGTATTATCCTGATCCCGAGAAATTACTCGTAGCAGGGTATGCATCCGCTGAAAACCGCAGGAAGCTGGCAGGCAAAACGTTTGCGGGCACCATCTCGATGGGTCGGGGGCAGGTTGTGTTTTTACTGGACAATACGCAGTATCGAATGTTCTGGGTGGGTCCGGCGAGGATGATGCTTAATGCAATCATGTTAGTGCCGGGCATGTAAATACCCGGCTCCATGACGTACTGCACCACAGCAGTATGCTTCCTTACTCTATTAAAGAGGGTCTATCTGGTCTGCGACGGGCCCGGTTTTCATCCGTGGCAAGTACCAGCGCAATGTCAATCGCCCTGATACTGATCGGCATGTTCGCCATTGTTTCCTTTCAGGCAAATGCGGTATCCGACTGGCTGAAACAGCGAGTAGGGGAGCTGGAATTGTTTATTCAGGATATTGACCCGGCATCTACGCAGGCGCTCCTTGCCCGGGCTGAAATCACTCCGGGTGTGGCGGAAGCGACGTACGTTTCAAAACAGGAAGCAGAAGAAATCTTCCGGTCAGAATTCGGGGATGAAGCTGAATTGTTTTTCGATTCTGCATTTTTACCTGCATCCATCAAAGTAAAAATATCGCCGGACTACGCGAACGCCGATAGCCTGGAGGTGATAGCTGTAGAGTTCGCGAGTTGGAATCGCGTCGACGATGTGATCTATAATCAATCATTGTTACGCAAAGTGCAGGACAATCTGGATCTGATTTCGATTCTCGGGTTTGCGTTGGGGCTTCTTGTCTTGTTCGCCTCCACATTCCTGGTTGCCAATACGATTCGATTAACGATTTATGCGCGCCGCCTGATGATTCGTACGATGAAATTGGTAGGAGCAACGGATGGATTCATTCGAAGCCCATTCATTGTGGAAGGCGTACTTCAGGGAATAATAGCGTCAATAATAGCTATTTTTGTTCTGTCGACGTTGTACGGTACCGTACAATCCTACATTCCTCAGATGTCGTCGATATCTACCGGAGCAGGCGTAACGCTTGCCATTTCGGAGCTCATATTCGGCATTGTTCTCGGTTGGGCAGGGTCGTTTTTTGCTGTCCGCCGATTTATC